>JAMOTM010000069.1 GCA_027002265.1 Aquificota bacterium
AAGTTTGTTTATTACCTTTATAAGTAAAACCGGTTTACCTCCTGCTAGCTCGTATATCCTTTCCTTTTCCTTTTTGCTTAAAACTATTTTCCCCTTTAAAAGCTCTTTTGTTAAAAAATCTATAAACCCTAAAGCCTTTTTCTTTTCAAAATCATCTACCAATATATAATCTGCTCTATTTTCAAGCTCTGCACTACTATACACGTGCTCTATAAACAAGCTATCACTTGATACGCAAAATACATGAGCTAAGTGTTCTACCTTTGTTAAGGCTACTAAAAATTGAAAAAAACTTTTTAAAAGCGGTCTATTTCCATTTAAAGATATGTCTTTTAGCATTTGAAGCTCATCTAAGATAAATACTGGTATTTTTCCTTTTGCTCTTATCTCTAAAAAAAGCTCCTTTAAATATCTATAAATGTTTTTTATCCTTCTTTCTTCTTTTTCCTCAAGCTTTAAAACTGGAGCCGGTATTTGTAGCGGCACTCCTGAGTACATTGAAATTAATTTACTTACCGTATCTGTATTTTCTAATATCCAATTTATAAAATCCTTTACGTACTTTTTTATATCATCTATTTTTGTAGTGTAATCTATATCAAATATTGCTTCTATAAAATCTTCAAAGCTTCCCACGTTTATTTGTCTAAAGTCTATTAAAAATGGAACGTATTTTGATTTATTCAGCCTGTTTTTAATTATTTCCCTTATTAAAGCGCTTTTTCCGCTGTTTATAGGACCATAAATAAAATATATGAGCTGAGGCTCACTTTCCATCACCGATAAAACTTCATTTATTTCTTTTTCTCTATTAAAAAAATTCAATTATTTTTTCCTCCTAAAAATTTCTTATTTTTTGGGATAATAGAAACAATTATATACTTTATCTAAAATTAAAATTTGTTTAGTAGGACAAAAAGGATAAGGTTTAAAATCTTCTACAAAGTATATATAAGCTTCGCATGGCATACCATTTAAAAGTAAAAATTCCCCCTTTTTCCGTTTATATAAATTTGGGTACCCTTCAAGGGAATCTAAATTTCGTAAAATTTTTTCGTTTATTTCAAAAATTTCTCCTAAAATATGAGCTTTCTTTATTCCTCGTTTGCAGGCATAAGGAAAACTTCCATTATCTACAAGGGCATATTTTTCTAAGGAAATAGCTTGACCTAAAAACTTGGAAAAACTTAAAAATCTATGATTTGGAAATCCCCTTTTTAAAGTTCCATAGACAAAAACTTTTATCATTTTAAACTTTCCAAACTTTTCTAGGAAAAAGGAAAATTTCCTCGTTTTCCAAATTTTCTAAACTATCTAAAAACTCTGATTTTTCTTTTTTCTTTTCTTCAAAGGAATTTTCTAAAACTTTTAAAATATCTTCAAAATTTTTTCTTGCTATGAAAGAAATTTCTCTTATCTTTCTCATATCTTCAAATATAGGTAAAGACGAAAATATTTTGTGTTCTTTGGAATAATAAAGCGTTCTTGTTTTATCCTTTTTTAAAAAGAAAAGATTTTCACTTTTTTTAAATCCAAATATAGTTCCCGTAAGCTTTAAAAGTTTATCTAAAAACTTTATATGATTTTTAATTTCAATTTCATCTAAGATATAAGCAATAGATAAAGTATCGCTTTCCATATCAAAAATATTTTTTAAAACTTCCCGGGTTCCGTTATGAATAAGTAAAGTAGAGTTATATTCTATTGGATGGGTAAGTTTATAGTTAATCAAACTTCCAAGCGTAGCTTTACGGTTATGAGCAAGAAAATAAGGAAAGTTTTTTATCTTATGTTTATTATTTTTTATTTCTTTTAGGACATTATCTTCTTTTATATCTTTAAAAATTAAATAATTAAATTTATTATCAAAAAAAACTACTCCAAAACCATCTTCTCCACGAACTTTTAAAATGTCCCAAGTTTCTCTTAAAAATTCATCTATATTTTTTAAGTTCTTTCCACCTACTATTCCACACATAAAATTTTATCTACCTCTTTTTTTAAAGCGTAAGTTTGGTTTTGAATTATGTATTTTAAGGTATTTATATTTTTTCTATCAAATACCTTTGTCTTAGGTAATATAGGTTTTATAAATTTAAAATCAAAGTCTAATTTACTTTCTAAATAGGTCCAAGATATGGTTTTATATTTTTTAAAAGCTACTTCCAAATTTTTTAAAAGCTTTACCTTTAAGTTTTTATCTAGAACGTAAGTATTAATATTTAGAGGCTCATTAAATAAAATATACTTTAAAGTTTTCTCTGCATCTGCAAAAAAATAAGATCCCCTTGATATTTTTATTTTATAATCCCAAAATAAATTTACTTCTTCCTTTGAATTGAAATTTCTAAGATAATATAAAAAAGTTTCTATAAACATTAAAAAATGTTTAAACTCCTTTTGGCTTAAAGATTTTAATTTTTTTAATCCCATAGCTCTAAATTCAATGGTAGCTTCCCTTAGGTTTATAACGTGGTATTTATCTTTTGAAAACCAGTTTGAATAGGGGTTTTCATCTCTAAAAAATGATATAGTTTTTTTAAAATATTTTACCTTACAGCTGAGCTCTTCTTTAAATTTTAAAGCTGCATATTTACAAACTTCTAAATTTCTATCTAAAATGTTAAAATGAATATGAAGTCCTAAATTTTCGTTATTTACATACTTAAAGTTTTTTTTTATATAAAAAAGTAAAGAAAAAGCCTCTATAAGCTCTAGGGGATAGGTAATACCTTCTTTAGCATCCTTGGGTAAAGAATTATCTTCTTTTATATTCCACAAAAGATTTTTTATTTTTTCTAGATCCTTTATATGAGCTTCTATTTCAAGTCCGAGTTTATTTCCAGAAGTTTTTTTTATATCCTTTTGATAAGAGAAAACTGCATTTAAATTAAACATCCAATTATCCTCAAAGGAGTATAATTATTTTACTAATTAAGTATTTCCTAAACAGATTCTAAATATTTTAAACTATATAAGAAACTATATAAGGAGGATAATATGAAAAAATTTTTAAGTTCATTTTTACTTTTTGGATTTGCTTTAGCTACTTCCCAAAGCTACGAAACTTTAGAACTTCTTCTAAAAAGCTTTGAGAAACAAGGTTTAAAAGTTAAAGAGGAAAAAGAAGTGAAAAGCGAATTTCCAAATTTTGATAAATATTTAATAGGTTTGGAATTCCCTCAAAATCATAAGGAGGTAAGAAGATATATTTGGATATCAAAAGATGGAAAATATATTTTACTTGGTGTTTTTAAAAGGCAAGGGAACCGAGTTGTAGCTATAGAGCCAAAAAAAACAGTTGTTCAATTAAGTGAGGTTCAAAACTTAAACTTTATAAAAAATGTAGAAAAAATTCTTAAAGAAAATAATATTCCTTATACTATTGGACATGGAGAAAAAGAAATTTATATAGTTTGGGATGTATTTTGTCCTTTCTGTCATGAATATATAAAACTTATAAAGAATAACCCAGAATTTAAAAACTATACAATAAAACTTATTCCATTTCCTGTTCATGGAAAAGCTTCAATAGAAGGATTTACTTACTTAGTTTGGTACTCTAAAAAGTATGGATGGGATAAGTATCAAAAGGAATATATGAGCAAAAATGTGAGAGAAGATGAAAAAAAACTTGCAAAGGATTTACAAAGTAAGTATAGCGAAATACCAGAAGAAGAAAGAAAAAAATATGAAAAAATATTCGTTCAAATAAGAAATGAACTTATAAAGGCAGGTATGAGGGGAACTCCAACGGTAATTAAAGTAAAGGAAAAAGGCGAAAATTGGCAAGGATGTGTAAATCTAGGAGCAAAATCTTTAAAGGATTTTGAAGGATGGTGCAAAACTCAAAAGTAAACAAATTTTTCAATGCTTTTTTTGTTATAAGTTTTCTTTTTGTTTTAAATAGTTGCGGAAATAGAATTAAAGTAAATCCTCAAAAAAATATAGAAACAGGTTATTATTATCTCCAGGCCAAGGAATATTCCTTGGCCCTTAAATATTTTTTAGAGGCTAAAAAAAGAGAAAATAATTTTATAGTTAATTACCTAATAGCTTATACTCTTTACAAACAAAAAAACTATAAAGATGCTCTAAAATTTTTAGATGAAGCTTTAAAACTAGATAAAAGTAATTCTAAAGCTTTAATTTTAAAAGGAGATATTTATTTTGATCAAAAGAATTACAAAGAAGCTTTAAAATATTATAAAAAAGTTTTGGAAAATAAGGACTATCCAAATTTTTATTTAGCTTACTATAAAATTGGGAAAGTATATTTAGCTCAAAAAAAAATAAAAGAGGCTAAAAAATATTTTTTAAAATCATACTATAATAACCCTTATTTTATACCTGCTCAAAAGGAGCTTGTAAAGTTATACTTGGAAGAAGGGAAAATAGATTTAGCTGAAAAATTTCTGAAAAACCTTTTATCTTTAGCTCCAAACGATAAAGAAGTGCAAGAATTGCAAGATAAACTTCAAATACTTAAAAACTCTCAACCTAATTTTATTGTATTTTAATAATATTATTTGAAAATTTTTTATAAATTCTCTATACTTAGTAACTTTTAATCATATTTATTTTTTTAATAGAATATATAGATAAATTCCAAAAATAGGTGCTATTACTTCACATAAACTTTCAAGTTTAAGTGCTATCAGAATAAAACAAAAGAATCCAAAAATTAATAAGCTAAGCAAGCATAAAAGAAACTTTTTTAAAAGATTTCTCATCAAGGGAAGATCTTCCTTTTGCTACTCAATTATTTAACTTTATAAGTCTTTGGTAAAAATATAAACATTTTTGTAATTATTTTAACACAAGTAACATAGATATAATGAGTAGAGGAGTAAGTAAAGTCGAAGTGTTTGTAACAGCCGATTTTAGGGGTTAAGAAGCTTATAAGTAAATTATTTCCTTTGGGGATAAAAGGAAAAATTGTGTAATAGATATGAGAGATTTTTGATTTGCTCCTTTAAATATCTAATAGTGCTTTTGGAAAAGTGACAGATAAAAAAGGACATTTAGCGATAAGACGTTTTGAAAAGAAGTGGGAAAGAAGCAAGAGAAAAATGAGTTTATTATTTACGAACAATTGTCTGAAATTTTTAAAGAACGCGTGAGGTGTGATAAAATTTACACAGTTTTTGGGACACTCCCAATTTTTAAAATACTTTCGTTAATCACAAACTTTTTTGTATATATATAGTTTTTCCCCGGGATGTAAAATATAAGATTTTAAATTATTCCAAGATTTTATTTTAAAAATACTCACATTAAATTTTTGAGCTATTTTCCAAAGAGTATCTCCTTTTTTTACTTGATAAACTAACTTTTTGGTATAGCAAGTCTTTTGATGATAAAATCTCCTTAAATAAGCATATATACCTTGAGCTATAGCCTTTGCTAATTTTTTCATTTTTCTTTTATCTGTATAAAATCTTCTATCGTATCTACTTGTTATAAATCCGAGCTCTATTAATACAGATGGTCTTCCAGGAGTTCTTAAAACTACAATATTTTTGTTGTGCCTTTTTACTTTAACTTTTCCTTTATATACTCTTTTTATATATCTTTTTAAGTTATAAGCAAGATCATCGCTAAATGAGTAAGTTATATCTGGAGCAAGTTTTTCAAAAACTACTTTTATAGGTCTTGGAGCAGTGTAAAAAACTCTTACCATTTTTTGGGAATACTTTTTATATTTAGGTGAAGCTATATATATAGTTATTCCACTTATTTTGTAAGATCGTGGATAAGAATCAACATGTAAAGAAACAAAAAGGTCAGCTCCATAATCAGCTGCTATTTTACTTCTTTCATATAAGGAAACATACTTATCTTTCTTTCTTGTTAAAATTACTTTAACATTTCCATATTTTTCCAAATATTTTTTTATAAGCTTTGCAAACTTTAAAACAATATCCTTTTCTTTCAAATAAGGATGATAAGATTTTATCGGCCAAACTGCACCACTATCAAATCCACCATGACCTGGATCTAAAACAACTATAAATTTTTTTTCCTTTTTTAACTTTTTTGCATACTTTCTTCTTTCCCTAGTTTTTTTTGCTTCAATATCTTTTCTAAAAAGATCTACTACAAGTTTATTTTTATAAGTAAAGTAATTTAAAATATAATCTTTTCTTTTTAGGAAAAAGCAAATTTTAGGGTTGTAACGCCTGTATACTTTTATCTTTTTTACTATCTTGGAAGAGTAGAAATATTTTGCTTTTGGGAATTTTGAAGAAAGTTTAGCTCTTCTTATATAAAAACAAAAATAAGTTTTTCTTTTTTTCAGTTTTATATACTTTTTTTTTATATTTTTCTTAAAATCTAAAACATATCTATCTTTTTCGTTAGATATAGAATATCTTAATTTTTCTATATAATTTATAGCTTTACTCTGAGAAATAAGAAGAAATAATATTAGAAGCTTTTTCAACATATTTTATCGCCTTTTCGTATTCCATAAATTTGGGACCTATAAGACCTATAAGTCCTATATCTTTACCCTTTTGTTTTACTTTTGATACTACAAAACTAAAATCTGAAAAAATTTCTTTATCTATCTCTGTTCCTAAAATTATACTTAAATTTCCTTGTAAGCTTTCCAAAATACTTTTGGATATATTTAAAATATTTTCTTTTTCTTCCAAAACCTTTAAAAGGAGTTTTATTTCTTCTAAGTTATTTACATTTTCAACTAAATTGTAAGTACCATAAAAATATATATTTTCTGAAGAGTTTGCAAGAATTTTTATTATTTCTCTAAAAGTTTCTAAAAGAAATGCCTCTTTATTTTCAAATTTTAAAAGTTTTAAATAAGCTTCCTTTATAGAAAGACCTTTTAAGATTTTATTTAGATAATTTTGAATATATAAAAGTGTATTTTTATCTATTTGATTTGGTAGACAAAAAGATTTATGTAAACTTTGAGCATTATTTAATGAAATTAAACATAAGTATTGTTTTGAAGCTAAAGGTATTAACTGAATAAAATCTATTTTTGCATCTTTATAAGATAAGTCTAGAGAAAAACTAAGTAAGTTAGTTTTTTTTGATAAAGATTTAGAAATTTCTTTAAAAATATCTTCTTTTAAAAATTCTTTTTCATTCAAGGAAAAATTTACATCTTCGTTTAAATTAAGTAAAAGATGTTCTAAATATAATTTTAAACCTTCATCTGTAGGAACTCGTCCCGCCGAGGAATAGGGTTGATAAACTAAATTTTTATCCTCTAAATCTGACATTATGTACCTAATTGTAGAAGGAGAGTAAGGTAATTTGTACTTTTTCCATAAATAACGAGAACCTACAGGTTCTTTATTTTTTAAATATTCTTTACATATTAAAAATAAAATTGTTTTTTCTCTTTCAGACAACATTTTTTCCCTTCTGACAGGTTTATATTGACATTTTATTCCATTTGGAATTTTTCTTTCTCGTATATAAGAATATATATCTTTCTAAAAAAAGACAAGATATTAAAATTTAAATAGTATTTTCTATTTCTTTAGGGTACACAAGATAATATTTTTCCACTTTCCGGGTTAGAGATTTTATAGCATCAGTTGGAGCGTAAAGAGAAATCTCTATAAGTTTATTATTATCTTTTATTAAAATCAAATCTCTTCCTTCAGGAATATAATAAGAATAAGCTTGTCTATGAGTTTTTACAATTTCAAAATAGTAATTTAGATCTAAATTTTTTTTCTTTAAAAGCTCTTTTATTTTTTCTATTTCTGAAATATTAGAAAGTTCTATTTTTTTAGTTTTAAAGAGATTTCGATTTATAAATCTAAGGCATAAATCCTTTAAAATAGTATCTTTAGAGGAAAAAGCTTTTTCATAAATTATGGACACTATTGTTGCATCCGTTAGCTTAAGGAAATCTTCAACTCTTCCTTCTTTAAAAATTTTTATAAGAGGAGTGGGGAAATTTTTACTTCCATCTAAAATAAGTTCTTTTATCCTTTTTACAATTTTTCTTAATAAAACCTCCAAAGAAATATTTTTTGGATGAAAATATACAAGGTAGTACATTTGATACCGTGCAAAAAGATAATTTTCAAGAGCATAAAAAGCTTTTTTGTTCCAAACAAGTTTATTATCTTCAACTTCTACTTCTTTTATTAACTTTTGAATATCTATAATACCATAAGGAATTCCAAGATAATAGCTATCTCTATAAAGGTAATCAAATCTATCTACATCTGTTTGGGAAGATATTAAAGATGATAAAAATTCCTTTTCATAAGTTTTTGTAAAAAGTCTATACATTATGTTTTTAATGTCCTGAGGAATATTTAAATAGGATAAAAGCCTTAAAGTTATTTTTTCATGAGAAAGATCTAAAAACATTTTTTCAAGAGCATGAGAAAAAGGACCATGACCCAAGTCATGAAATAAAGAGGCAAGCAGACAAGCAAGTTTTTCTTCTTTTTCTATTTTTACACCTTTTTTTTCTAAGGAATTTAAAAATAAAGATGCGAGATAGTAACTTCCTAAGGCATGTTCAAAGCGAGTATGATTTCCCCCGGGGAAAATAAAAAAACAAACTCCAAGTTGTTTTATAAATCTAAGTCTTTGAAAAATAAAATTATCTACTAAAGGTTTAAAATCCCTGTAAATACTTATATATTCTTTATAAACTGGATCTAAAATATATTTTTCCTTCAAAACTAATTATCCTTTACTTTTAATCTCCATATTTTATTCTTTTATGGTAAACTCCAGATAAAATTTTATAGAAAACTTTCTCAATAAGACGAATATCTTTTAAACTTAGTCCGGATTGAGAAAGCTGTCCATCTTCGATTAATTTTTGAATAAGTTTGTGAATAAAAGCT
This sequence comes from Aquificota bacterium, assembly GCA_027002265.1. Classification (GTDB taxonomy): domain Bacteria; phylum Aquificota; class Aquificia; order Desulfurobacteriales; family DQVG01; genus DQVG01. Next base: position 8,853 of record JAMOTM010000069.1, read on the forward strand.
TTTAGATCTATTTTTGGATCATCCTTTACCGAACGGGTAGCTGCTTCAACTGTGTCTGCAAGCATTACAATTCCGGATTCTCTAAATTGAGGTTTGGGACCTGGATATCTAAATTCTTTCTCATCTACTTCTAAACCCATTCTTCGAGCTTTTTCATAAAAATATCTAATTAGTGTAGTTCCATGGTGTTGAGTGATACAATCAATTACTTTTTTAGGTAAGTTATACTTTTCTCCAAGCTTTTTACCTTCTGTTACATGAGATTTAATTATTTTTACACTTTCTCTTGGGTCTAAGAAGTCATGAGGATTATATCCTTGTTGATTTTCTATGAAATACTCTGGATTTTTAAGTTTTCCAATATCATGATATATTGCCCCACATCTTGCTAAAACTGCATTTGCCCCAATAGCTTCTGCGGCAGCTTCCGCTAAAGTTGCTACCATAACCGAATGATTATAAGTTCCGGGAGCTTTTAAAAGAAGTTTTCTTAAAAGAGGATGATGTAAATTAGATAAGCTCAAGTAAGTTAAGTTAGTTGTATAATCAAATAAAATTTCAAATAAAGGAATTAAAGCATTTACTACTAAAAAAGAATATAAGCCCCCTAAAAATATAGCAAAAATATATTTTATCCATATAGGTAATAAATCCTGATAAAAACCTAAAATTAAAGAAAGTAAAACTACAGCAAATCCTGAAGCCCCTATCATAGAGCTTTTAAATATTGCAGCTCTTGAGATTAAATCTTCCTTTACAAAAGTTGCTCGAATTCCTCCAATGAGCATTGGAACAAGATAAAGTATAGGTTTATCAAATAAGAAAGCCGGAATGATAGAAGCTACCCCGTAAATAGCTCCTACCTTTTTTCCATGAAATAGTGAAGCAAGCAAAATTCCGACAAAGGATGGTACAAAAAACGCATTTAGATCAAAAGTTTTAAAATAAACTAGGGTATAAGTAAAAAGTTTTGCAAATACTACATCTAAAAACACTAGAGAGTATAAAAATAATATATCTTTTTCTTCAAATTCAATATAGTTTGGTTTTACTTTCTCAAAAAGTTTAAAAGAAAAATGAAAATAAATAATCACGAAAAGAAAAGTTCCAAGGGTTTTATCTATTTTAAAATGAGGATAAATAATAATAAAAGTTATTAAAATTGCAATAATTACTTGAATAACATATATTCCATATTTATTTATTTTTTCCTTCCCACTCTTCATAGGCTCTTATTATCTCCTGAACAAGTTTATGACGAACTACATCTTTTCTACTAAAATGAATAATAGCTATTCCTTTTATATTTTTTAAAATTTTTATAGCTTCTATAAGTCCAGACTCTTCCTTTTTTGGAAGATCAATTTGAGAAATATCTCCAGTTACCACTACTTTAGAGCCAAAACCAAGTCGGGTCAAAAACATTTTCATCTGCTCACGCGTAGTATTTTGAGCTTCATCTAAAATTATGAAAGCGTCATTTAAAGTTCTTCCTCTCATAAAAGCAAGAGGAGCAATTTCTATTATATTTCTATCCAAAAGAGCTTGAACTTTATCTGGATCTAGCATTTCAAAAAGGGCATCATATAAAGGACGAAGATAAGGAGAGATTTTTTCTTCTAAAGTTCCCGGTAAAAAACCAAGTTTTTCCCCAGCTTCCACAGCGGGTCTTGTAAGAATAATTCTTGCTACCTTTCCCTCTTTTAGATATTTTACCGCCATAGCAACAGCTAAGTATGTTTTTCCGGTTCCGGCAGGACCTACTCCAAAAGTAATATCATTTTTTTCTATTTCTTCAATATACTTTTGCTGCTGTAAAGTCTTTGGAGAAATTATTCTTCCTCTATAAGTTTTTATGATTTCTTTAGCTTCAAATTTTTCTTTTTTTCCTTCTTTTTCATCTATTTGAGAAAGATAAATTCTAATATCTTCTTGGGAAGGCTTTTTTCCAGATTTAAAGAGACTTTCCAACTCTTTTATAAAATTATATGCAATAAGCTCTTTTTCTTTATCTCCTTCTATTAAAACCTCACTACCCCGAGTCCCTATTTTCAAATCTAAAATATCTGCAAGTTTTTTTATATTTTCCTCACCTTTTCCAAAAAGAAGATAAAGGTCCTCGGGGGAGAGCTCTAGATGAATTTTTATCAACCTTCTCCCCCTTAATTTTTATTTTTCTAAAAGTTCTAAAGCTTCTTGAGCTGAAATTCCTTTATGAACAATTTCAGAAATAGCCCTTGTTATTTTTACAACATCTTCAGCTTGAAAAACATTTCTTCCAATAGATACTCCTGCAGCTCCAGCTTTCATAGCACCTTCTACCATTTCTAAAACATCTTTTACAGTTTTCATTTTTGGACCACCTGCAATAACTACAGGAATTGGGCATCCACGAGTAACTTTTTTAAAGCTTTCTACATCTCCAGTATAAGGAACTTTTACAATATCAGCTCCAAGTTCTGCGGCAACTCTTGCACAGTGAGCTACTACATCTGGATCAAATTGTTTATCTTTTAAGTGTTCTCCCCTTGCATACATCATAGCTATAAGAGGCATTCCCCACTCTAAACATTTTTCTGAAACCTTTCCAAAGTCTTCAAGCATTTTATCTTCTTTTTTATCTCCTAGATTTACATGAATAGATACTCCATCTGCTCCATATTTAATAGCTTCTTCTACAGAGCACACTAAAACTTTGGAATTTGGAGATGGAGATAAAGATGTAGATGCACTCATATGAATAACAAGGCCAATATCTTTACCGTGTCTGCGATGTCCGTATCTTACAATTCCTTTATGAATAATAATAGCGTTTGCTCCACCTTCAGCTACATCATCAATGGTTTTTTTTATATCTATAAGACCTTCAATAGGTCCCATAGAAACTCCATGATCCATAGGAATAATTACCGTTTTTCCAGTATTTCTGTCTATAATTCTTTCAAGTCTTATTTGTTTTCCTATAAGCATAGATTATTCCCTCCTCAAGTTATTTAAGAGTTTATTATTTTATTATATTTACTTTCTTTTTTTATTTTTTTTAGGTTTTGGAGGTTCAAAAAGAGCATCTAAATCCAATTTAGCTTTTTTTATATTTTCAAATTTAATATCTACTTCATCATTACGTGAAACATCAAAAATTTTCACAAAGTTATCTCCTACCTCTAAAATTTCACCTTTAAAATTCTTTTGATTTTCCTGAGGTTCATGTGTGGAAATTTTTACTACTTTAGAGATGTTTCTTTCAAAATCTCTTTTTGTTTTTAAAGGTCTATCTAAACCTGGAGAGGAAACTTCTAGAATATATGAAACTGGGATAAAATCTTCTATATCTAAAATAGTTCCCAGTCTATCTGATACCCACTCGCAATCATTTATAGTTATTCCACCTTTAGGATAATCTGCAAATATTCTTAAGGTCCAACCTCTTTGATCTCTAACAAACTCTATATCTACAAGCTCTAACCCTTTTTCCTTTAAAATGGGTTCTACTATTTTTTTTACCCTTTCTTTTATTTTTTCTATTTCTTCTGGAAGCATGAATATATCCTCCTTAAAAAATTTAAAACTTAAAATATTTCTTCTAAAAGTTTTGTCAATTTATCTAAATCTTTAAAAAACATAAAATGAAAACCTACGTTTTTTCCTTTAAAGCTTTTCAAAAAATCCCTTAAATATTCAAAGTAAGTTTCTTTTATATTAGAAGACTTTAAGAATTCCTTCTTTAAATCTTCTTCTAGAGCTCCAGGCAAAAGTTCATCTATAAATTCAAGCATTCTTTTTGAATTTATAGCAAGAATTCCTAAAATTGGGTAAGCTCCAAATTTTTTTATAAGTTTATAGGTATAATTTGCCACTTTCAATGAGTAAACTGGTTGTGTCTGAATAAAGGAAGCACCTAAATTTATTTTTTTTTCCAATTTTTTTTCTTGAAGTTCTTTTGGCCCAGAGTAAGGGTTATAAACTGCACCATAAACTATATCTTTTAAACAGGTATCTATTTTTTTTCCATTTAAAAGAAGTCCTTGTTTTAAATTTTTTAGAATTTTTAAAATTCCCAAAGAATCTACTTCATATACTGGAAAAGCGTTTTTATGATCTCCTAAAGCTGGATGATCTCCTGTCATAGCTGTAAAGTACCGTATCCCAAGGGCATATGCTCCTAAAATATCGCTTTGTATAGCTAAGATATTTCTATCTCGTGCAGTTATTTGCATATTAGGATTGAAGCCCGAGCATTTTAAAAGAATACTCATGCTTAAAGAAGACATTCTAACATTAGCACGTTGATTATCAGTAGTATTTATAAAGAAAAAAAAATCTTTATAAGGTTTTAAATCTTTTAAAATTTCTTCATATTTAACTCCCTTGGGAGGGGAAATTTCCAAAGTAAAAATATTACCTTTAAATTTCATCATTTCTTTTCCTCTCCCAAATAACCCAAAAAATACATTTTCTATCTTTAAGTTCACAAATTCCTTGCATAGATCCTCCGCAAGGAAACCCCTTTAATTTTTTTGGACAAGGTTTTACAGGTAAATCTTTTGAATTTTTTAAGTCTTTACTGCTCATTTTCTATATCCAAAGTTCTATTTTCATTTATATGTTTTTCAGTTTTATTTTCTAAATTTTCTTTTATATTTAAAGTGTGGTTTAGATTTTCATTTTGAGTTAAATTCTCTGATTCATTTGAATTTTTATTTAAATTAATAGTTTTATTTTCTAAACTTTGATTATTAATAACTTTTAAACTTTCCAAATATTTGGGAACATAAAACTCGTTTAAGGCATCTACGTAACATAAAGGTTCATAAATTTCTAAGTTAAACTCTTCTCCCAAAGATTTTATATCTGGTCTTCCAAAATTTCTTATATAACTACTTACAAAAAGCTGAAGTTCTATAAACTTTTTGAAATCCTCAAAAGAAATATTTTTTGTTTCTAATAAAACTTTTAAGGTATCTAAATCCATACCATTTCTTTTTAAAATTTCATTTATAGCTTTATCCAAAGCTTCTTTTGGAATTTTTCCACCTAAGGCTTTAGCTTTTTTTTCTATTAATAAATAAAATATATAGTTTAAGCAAGCTTCTTTTGGATTTAAACTTCCACTTAAAAACATATATTTTTTTAGATCTATCAAGGTATAAGGCGTTCCATTTATGGAAAATAAAACGGCATCTACAATAGAATTTTTAGGAGCATTTTTTAATATTTTAAAAGTTTGGTTCTCTTGAGAATAGGAAATAGAAAATAGAAAAAATAGAAAAAATAAAGCTAAATTAAAAATTTTTTTTGCTTTTCTTATCATCTGTTTACCCCAAGCAATCTATCTAAAATGATAGAAACAGCACTTCTAACAGATAGATGATTATAATCCGTAGGACCATAGATAGGCTCTAAAATATAATCACAAGATGCTATAAATTCGTCTGTAAGTCCCCAACCAGTTCCAAAGCATAAAAATATATCTTCTCCTTCTTCTATTTTTCTTCTCAGATCTTTATAAGATATAGAATTTTCATATTTTCTTGCACTTGTAGCTACAAGCTTTGGTTTAATTTTATAGTTTTTTTCTATGTCTTTTAAAGCATCTTCTAAATAAGGCACTGGCTTTACAAGTTTTAAAGCCTCATGCCTTGCGGGATTATATTCTTTTCCATGTCCTTCTTGCCAAAAAGAAACTAAAGTTTTTGCAAGCTCTAAATGAGAATCTATGGGATTAATGACATAGTATTTTTCTACTCCAAAAGTTCTACTTGCTCTTGCTATATCGTGAACATCTAAGGGCGTTAAAGATGTACATACCACCTTTTTATGTCTATTATAAACTGGATAGTGAATAAGACCTAAAAATACCATTTTTATCCTCTTTTTTTAAATTTGCCATAATTATAACAGATGGAAATTTTTTAATCTTTTTCTAATTCTCTTATATCTTTTTCTATTTGTTTTTTAAGTTCTTCTAAACTTTTAAATTTTTTTTCTTCTCTTATGAACTTTTCAAACCAAACTATAACATTTTTTCCATATAAATTTAATTTTACATTTGGTATATGAACCTCTAAAATATCTTTATTTTCTCCAAAAGTTGGTTTTTTACCAAAGTTTGCAATAGCTTTAAAAGATAAAAAATCCTCTTTTATATATATATATACTTTATAAACTCCCCTTTTTAATAAAAGCTTTTTACAAGATATATTTGCAGTTGGAAAACCAAGTTTCCTACCCACTTGGCTACCTTTTATTACTTTTCCAAATAAAAAATAAAAATGATTTAAATATTTATTTGCAATATCAATTTTTCCTTCTTTTAACAGGTTGCGAATTTTTGAGGTAGATATTTTTTCTTTATATACTTTCTCTAAATCTACTAAAATTGCTTTATAGTTTAAAATATTTTCATATTTTTTTAAATCTAAATAGGAACCTTGGCGATTTTTTCCAAAGAAAAAATCTTTTCCAACTACAATATATTTAAAGTTATAATTTATTTTTAAAAATTTTAGAAATTCCAAGGGTTTTAAATCTTTTATCTTTCTAAAATCTAAAAAATCTAAAGAAGTTAAAAATTTATTTTCCGCAATATGCCTTCTTTCTTCTGGAGTATATATTGGAATATAATTTTTAAAAAAAACTTCATAGGGTAAAGGATTTAAAGCTAAAATTTTTAAAGGTAATCCCAATTTTTTTGAAAGATTTTTCCCTACATCTATAAGTTTTTGATGACCTAAGTGAAAACTTTCAAACTTTCCTAAAATAATAATCATTTTTTAAATCCTTTATTTTTCTTTAACTTTTTGAAGATATATTTTATTATTATCTATAATAAACAAAGTTTTTCCAAAAGCTCTTTTGATATTTTTGTATTTTTTTATTAAGTTTTGAATTTCAAATAAGGTTTTAGAAGATAAAGTAGTATTTAGAAAATTTTTTGCAAAAAGATTAATTATTTCCCTTTTCAGATAGTCAGGATAAGATAATAATATTTTTCTATCTAAAAAGTATTTGTTTTTTTCCTTTTTAAGAGCTTTTTTAAGATAGCTATTTAAAATATTTTTATAAAAATCCAAAAATTCCAACATATTTTTAGAAAAATTTAAAAGGGTTTTTTCTAAAGAAGGATTAAGATTTTTTAAAAGAGGAAATATTTTATGTCTTAAAAAATTTCTTTCATACTTTGTTTCTAAATTAGAGCTATCTATAAAATATGGAATGTTTTTTATTTTTAAATATTTTTCAATATCTTCTTTTCTTATTTCTATTAAAGGACGAATATAAAAATCTCTTTTTGGATAAAAACCTTTCAACCCTTCTAAAAAAGTTCCTTTTATAAGTTTTAAAATGATGGTTTCAGCTAGATCTGTTAAATTATGTCCTAAAGCTATATAATCAATATTTAAATTAGATTTTACATTTTTAAAAAAGTTATATCTCTCTTGTCTAGCCCAAGCCTCTATATTTTTCTTAGGAGGTTTTGTCTTTGGATAACCTATAATAAGTTCATATCCATATTTTTTTGCAATATCTTTTACAAATTTTTCTTCTTTTTCTGATTCTTTTCCCCTTAAAAGATGATTAAAGTATAAAATTTTTATATCTTTTATTTTTAAATAATTTTTAAGTTTATGTAAAAGATACAAAAGACACGAAGAATCAGGACCTCCAGAAAAAGCTATACCCAGGGTAATATTTTTTGGTAAAAGTAAACTTTGATAAGTTTTTATAAAAGTAGATTCTATGCTTTTAAGAAATTTTGAGTTTTCCAAGGATTTTATTTTTTTCATAGGATTAGCTTTAGAAAAGATTTAATGGTGGCGGCGGGAGGACTCGAACCTCCGACCCCGCGGGTATGAGCCGCGTGCTCTAGCCACCTGAGCTACGCCGCCAATGTGCATAGATATTTTATAAAATTTAAAAAATTTTTTCAATAGATAACTTTTAAATTTTTAATTTGGTGGAGCCGGCGGGAATCGAACCCGCGACCCCCGGCCTGCCATACCGGTGCTCTCCCACTGAGCTACGGCCCCACCTTTTTCTACAAAAGAAATTATAAACTTTTTTTATATTTGTCAAGAAGATATATTATTTTCTTTTTTCTCTTTAGCTGCTTTAACAAAAGCTTTAAATAAAGGATGAGGAGCCAAAGGACGACTTTTAAATTCTGGGTGAAATTGAACCCCTATAAAAAATGGATGAGTTTTAGAAGGAAGCTCTATTATCTCTACAAGTTCATTATCGGGACAAATTCCAGAAAAAATTAAACCAAACTTTTCTAAAGTTTCCTTATAGGCACTATTAAACTCGTATCTGTGCCTGTGTCTTTCAAAAATAATATCTTTTTTTGCGTTAAATATTTCTTTTAGTTCTTTATTTTCAAAACATTCTTTATAAATTTCATAAGCTAAAGTCCCTTTTTTAAGTTTACAAGGATAAGCTCCAAGTCGCATAGTTCCACCAAGAGCAGATATTCTTTTTTGTTCCTCCATGAGATCTATAATAGGATAAGGTGTTTGACTATCAAATTCTTTACTATGAGCATCCTTTAAATTTGCAACATTTCTAGCAAATTCTATAGCTGCACATTGCATTCCTAAACATATTCCTAAAAATGGAATTTTCTTTTTTCGAGCAATTTTTACAGCTTTAATCTTACCTTCTACTCCCCTATCTCCAAATCCTCCGGGAACTAAAATTGCATCTACAAGATTAAAAAATTTATCTACATCTTTTACAAGAACCTTTTCATTTTCTTTTTCAAAGGAAATTTTATTATTTTTTAAAATTTCCAAAAATTTAAGGGGAGGGTTATAAATGCAAACTTTATCTTTTTCAAGTTCATCTGAAGATACCCATAAAATATTTACTTTAACATCGTTTTCTACTCCGGCATGAGAAAGGGCTTCACATATGCTTTTATAAGCATCTGCAAGTTTTACGTATTTTCCAACAATAGCAATGTATATATCTTTTTTTAAATTTTTTAATTTATGAACAAAATTTTTCCAGCGATTTATTAAAAGTTTATTTTCTTCTATATTTTTATTTGGGAAAAGGCGTTTTATTATTTTTTTATCTAAACCTTGAGTTTTAAAATATAAAGGAACTTCATAAATAGTTTTTAAGTCTGGAGCTGAAATAACATGCTCTTTTTCTACATTACAAAATAAGGAAATTTTCTTTTTTACATCCTCTGGGATTTCTACTTCACTTCGTGCAATTATAAAATCTGGATATATTCCAATAGCTCTAAGTTCTTTTACTGAGTGTTGAGTAGGTTTAGTTTTAAGTTCACCTGCAGTTTTTACATAGGGGATATAAGATACATGTACAAAGCAAACATTATCTCTTCCTTGTTCTAAAGCTATTTGACGAATAGCTTCTAAAAATGGAAGACCTTCTATATCTCCTACAGTTCCTCCAACTTCTACTATAGTAACATCAAAATCTCTTGAGGATGCATAAATTCTTCTTTTTATTTCATCTGTTATATGGGGAATAACTTGAACAGTAGCTCCCAAATATTCTCCCTTTCTTTCTTTTTCTATAACAGATAAATATACTTGACCCGAAGTTATATTATTTTGTTTTTTCATCATAGTATGAGTAAACCTTTCATAATGACCTAAATCTAAATCTGTCTCACCACCATCTTCTGTAACAAAAACTTCCCCGTGTTGATAAGGATTCATAGTTCCAGCATCTACATTTAAATAAGGATCCATCTTTATTAAATTAATTTTTAAATTCCAAGTTTCTAAAAGAGCTCCTAAAGATGCTGAAGTTATTCCTTTTCCAATAGAAGATAAAACTCCTCCAGTTACAAAGATAAATTTACTCATATCTACGTCCCCTTTCTAAAGTTTAGGTAATTGATAGTCATATTTTATCTTAACAATAAAATAAACTTCATCGTATTTTAAATCTGGAGGAAATGGGGGAAAATCTGATATTTTAAGAGCTTGAATCGTAATTTTAGATAAAGTTGGTGATGGACTTTTAAGGATTTTTAAATAAATCAGCCTTCCATACTTATTTAATCCAAATTTAACAAGAACGTCTCCTCTATCATTTATGTTTTTTTGATTTAAATAAGCGTAATAAACTTTCCAGGTATTATATCTTATAATTTGTCTTAAAAGTTCAAGATAAGATATTGGAATACCTGGAACTTTTTTAATCTTCTCATTTTCATTTACAGAAAAAGTTACTGTCTTTCTTAGAACCTTATGTTCATTTTTTCTTTTATATTTTGCTTTTAAAGTTGTAGAAGCTTTTGCGGATGCAAGTTTTGTTTTCTTTATTCTTCTAACTTTCTTATATCTTTTTTTATATTTTCGCGAGTGGCGTTTTTTTCTTTTGGAGCGATATTTATGTTTTTTATATTTTCTTCTTTTTGTTTTTTTTCTTCTTTTTAAGTTTTTTGTGGAAGCTACTTTTAAAGATTGAGGAGCTTTTATTAATTTTTTCAGTTCTTCTTGAGTTAAAGTAGTTACGCCAACTACGTCATTTAATTTAATAGTTTTAACTTTAGGAGGTTCTAAATTAATATTAAAAACTAAAAAAGTTAAAAGCGAAGCTAAAATAAAAGCTATAATATCATTTATTTTCTTTTTCATTTTTTCCTCGGGTTAAAATCCCCACCTTCGTTATACCAAGTTCCTTAGCTAGATCCATTACGGTTATTATATTTTGTACAGGAACTGTTTTATCAGCATTTATAATAAGATAATTTATTCCAGATTTTTTTGCATTTTTTAAAGCTCTTTTTAAATCCTCTAAATTTTTTACTTTTCTATCCCCGACAAAAACTTCACCGGTAGCTTTTATTGTAACAATTACAATATTTAAAGGAATAGACTTAGAAGTTTGATTTCCTTTAGAAATCGTTTGAGGAAGAGTAGTTTTTATTCTTAAACCAGGAATTACTGCACCCATAATAAGTACAAAAAATGCAAGTAAAAAGAGCATTACATCTACAAGTGGAATAATTATAAGTTCGGGATCCTTTTCCTGTCTTTCTTCAAAACAAAATTTTGGCATAGATAAACCCTCAAAAGATTAATTTGAATTATTTTGGACTTAATTTTAACAAAAGCTTGAAGGAAAGGAAGAAAGAACAAAAAAAAATGACAAAAGGGGCAAATAGCCCCATCAAGTTTTACTTTAAAGCTGCTCTTATTTTTTCTTCTATTTCCGCAGCTATTTCTGGATTTTCTTTTAAAAATTGGCGAGCTTGCTCTTTTCCTTGGCCAAGTTTTATATCACCATAAGAGTACCAAGCTCCGCTCTTTTTAATAATTCCTAATTTTTCTCCTAATTTAAGAAGCTCTGCCTCTTTAGAAATACCCTCTCCGTAATATATATCAAGCTCTACTTCTTTAAATGGCGCCGCAAGTTTATTTTTTACTACTTTTATCCTTGCTGTATGACCAACAACTTGATCTTTATCTTTTATCTTTCCAATACTTCTTACATCTAATCTAACTGAAGAGTAAAACTTTAATGCTCGTCCTCCAGGAGTTGTTTCGGGAGTTCCTCCAAAACCAAAAGTATTTACCTTTTCACGAATTTGGTTAATAAAAATAACTGCAGTATTAAATTTTGCTGCTACAGAAGCAAGTTTTCTCAAAGCCTGACTCATAAGACGAGCTTGAAGGCCTATTTGCATGTCACCTATATTTCCTTCAAGCTCTGCTTTTGGAACCAATGCTGCAACAGAATCTATAACAACTACATCCACGGCTCCACTTCGAATTAAAGTTTCTGCAATCTCTAAAGCTTGCTCTCCATAATCTGGTTGAGAAATTAAAAGCTTATCTAAGTCTATACCTATATTTTTTGCATATTTTGGATCCAAAGCATGCTCAGCATCTATAAAAGCTGCGATACCTCCTTCCTTTTGAGCGTTTGCTATAACATGCAAAGCTAAAGTGGTTTTTCCTGAAGCTTCAGGACCAAAAATTTCGGTAATTCTACCTTTTGGAATGCCACCTACCCCAAGAGCATGATCTAAAGATATAGAGCCTGTAGAAATTGCTTCTACTGTCTGTTTAGGAGTTTCTTCACCAAGAACCATTATAGATCCTTTTCCAAACTGCTTTTCAATAATCTTTATAGCTTCCTCAGCTAGTTTAAACTTTTCTTCATTGGGAAGGTTATTTGGGTTTTGAGACATGAAAAATCCTCCTTCTTTTAAAGTTTAAAATTTACTTTGAATATATATTTGGAATTTTTTCCAGTCAAGAAGCTATCTCTAAAAAAAATTTCTAATCTTCTAAGTTTTTGGAAATCAATAAATTACAATTTTAAAAATTTAAAC
>JAMOTM010000070.1 GCA_027002265.1 Aquificota bacterium
TTAATCTCTCAAATTTTAAACTTAATTTAAATTATTTTAAAGGCGAAAGTAAAAGCTAATAAAATAAATAATATAAACTAAGTTTAAGTCTATGGATAGATTAGTATTTTTTGGATTTTTACTTTTATTTTTATATCCTATATTCTTCTCTATATATTTATATATGCTTGGAATTATTTTTATATATCTTCCCTTATCAAAAAAATTAAAATCAAAGCAAAGTATACTTTTATTATTTTCTTTATTTTTAATTTTTCCTTTATATTACTATATAGCTTTGGTATTTCATAAAAAAGTTTTATGGGATCAAAATCTTATTATTAAAATAATTTTAAGTTATTTTCTTTTTATTTTTGGAAATTTTCTTTTATTTTATATTTTTAAAAATGATAAAAATGAATTTAGACAGCTTGGAATAAAATTTTTGTTTTATGGAAGTTTGGGAGGTATATTTTTAGTAGGCATAATGGTATCCTGGATTGGTCTTTTGCTTTTAGGTTTTTCTTTTTTATAAGATACCGAAAAACAAAAAGTAAGGATATTTTACAATGCAAATAAATTTAGAGTTAAAAGTTAGATTTAGATATTTAAAAAGAAAAATATTTTTTCTTTTAAACTTAAAAAAGTTTTTTCAAAAAAGTTATTATGAAAAATTTAAATCATATCCTAAAACTTTGCTTATAACTAGGCAAGATAATTTAGGAGATGCTTTAATTTCTTTACCCTTTTTTGAGAGTTTAAGGAAGAACTTTGATATAACAATTTTAAGTTCTTCTTATAATAACTTTATAATTTCTCCTTTTTTTAAAACTTATGTTTTTGATGATCATTTAAAAAACAAGTTTTCTAAGGATTTTTATAAAAATTTAGGATCATATGATGTGTTTATTGAGCTTATTGGAAAATCAAAAATCCTAAAAATAGCAAAATATTTAAAGGATAAATATAACCTTTATAGATATATAATAGGTTTTAAACTTCCAATTTCTGCCTTTTTAGCAGATTATGCTTACCCTTTTTCTTTTTCCTATAATCATCAAAATATTTTAGAAACTTATTATAAAGAGTGTGAAAAAGCTCTTGGAATTTCTCTAGAAAGAAAAGATAGCTTTGATTTTTCTAAACTTAAAAAAGAATATGGCATAAACAAGGATTTAAATAAGCTTTCAAAAAATAAACTATTATTTTTTATAGGAGTAAAAAAATTTAGAAATTTAGATTCAAAATTATGGGAAAAAATTTTTTCTTACTTTATAAAAAATAAAGTTCCCTTTGTAATAATAGATTCGAAAGTAGATAAAGTTTTTGATACATTTTCTAAGGAATTTAAAGCTTTAAAAGACAAAGCTTATTTTTATTATTCTATTAAGAGTTTAGATGATTTATTTAAAACTTATTTTTCTATAAAAGAAGCTAAACTTTTAGTTGGCATAGATTCGGGACCTATGCATCTTTTTAGCTATGGAATTAATACTTTAACTATATTTACTGTAGCTGCAAACTTTAATATTTGGCCCCCATATACTAAAAAGCCTTATAAAGAACTTTATATAAATGAAAAAATAAATAAAGAGTTTTTAATAAAATTTTCCCAAAAACAAGATAAAAGTAAAAAATTTATTTTGGCAAAAAATCTTATCTGCCAAAAGCTGGATACGTGTGTAAATTGTAAAGAAACTTACTGTAAAAACTTAAATTCAAAATATTTATTTGAAGTTGTAAACCATCTTTTAAAAAATTTAAAATAGTAAAAGTTACAAAACAAAAAATACTTAAATTTTTTCCATAATGGCATAATAAAAGCCGGTTTTATACTCTAAAGAAGGATCAAATCTTTTTTCTTCTATAAGTTTAAAATTTTTATTTTTTTCTAAAAACTCTTTAATTTGATTTTCATTTTCCTCTTTAAATAAAGAGCAGGTAGAGTAAACAAGATATTTGGAGGTATAGTCTTTACTTTCATTTAAAATTTCTTTTTGAATATTTACCTTTTTTTCAATATCTTCTTCCTTTAAAAACCATCTTCTTTCAGGGTGTTTTCTTAAAGTCCCGGTTCCAGTACAAGGAACATCTAAAAGAATTAAATCAAAACTTTTCTTAAAGGGCATTTTCCTAGCATCTAAAACTAAAAGATAAGGTAAAGGTAAACTTAAAGTTTTGTAAAGCCTTTTTAAGGCTTTGAGTCTTCTATATGATACATCAGAGGCAAAAACCTTTAAATTTTCTTTTAAAGAAGAAAAATATGAAGTTTTTCTTCCAGGAGCTGCGCAAGCATCTAAGACATTTTTAAATTCAAAGTTTTCACAAAGTTTCCTTATAAAAGATCCTACGACATCATCTTGAATTGTAAAAAATCCTTTTTGAAATTCTTCTATGTTAACAACAGGATAGCTTTTTTTTAAAACAATGAAATTATCATCTAATTTTGAAATTTCACCTTCAAAACCATATTTTTCCTTTAAAAGCTCTAAAAGCTTTTTTGCAGATATTTTTTTTATATTTGCTCTTAAGGTAATAGGAGCATCTGTATTTAAAATTTCTAAAATCTTTAAAGTATTTTCTTTATAAAGTTCTAAAAATTTTTGCGTCATCCATTTTGGAAAGAAAAGCTTCCAAAAGGCATATTCTAAGACATCTTCTTTAGAAGGATTTGGATAGTTAAACTCAAGGACTCTATTTAAAACCCATTTGAATCTATTTAAAATTTTTATATTGGTAATTTTTTTTATATAAGGTTCTATAGCCTTTGCCATAAAGTTAATTTTCTTTTTGGAAAATAAAAGCTCATAGGTACCTACCATTAAAAGAGCTCTAAGTAAAGATGAGCTTTTATTTAAAGGTTCTTTCTGAGATAAAACTATAATTTTTCTTAAAACTCCCCAACGTCTTGCTATTTCATAACTTATAGCCGTAGCAATGGCTTTGGCTTTATAGTTTGTTTCATTTTTTAAAATTTGTTCTCGAGCTAAATTAACATCTGCGGTTTTTTCCGTAAGTTCTACAATTCGTGTTGCTAAATATAAGGCTTTTCCGTAAAGTTTTATATTTTCCTTTTTCAACTTTTTATCCTCTTTTTCTTATATTTTTTTTACTTCTATTTCTCGGGAATTTTCATCTAAACGTTTTATATGTACAACGTAAGTATCTACATTTGAAAGTTTTAATTCATCTAAAATATCGTTTGCCCATTCAATCACTTTAGGTTTATTTTCTTCTAAAAGGTTCCAAAAATCTATGCTGTCAAGATCTACTACCGGATAAAGTTTATACAAATCCAGATGATAGAATTTTTTATAGTCATTTATAAAGGTATAGGAAGGGGAAGAAATATTTTCTTCTGGAAGATTAAAGTATCTAGCTATTCCCTTAACAAAAGCTGTTTTTCCAGCACCAATTTCACCTATTAAACATATAACAACATTTTTATCTCCATCTTTTTTATTTTTAAAAATAAAGTTACAAATTTCCTTTGCAATTTTTTTCGTATCTTCCTCAGATTTAGATATAAACTTCATTTTTATAATCTTTTTCCACTTTATTATATATTTGAAGTAATCTTATTATCTTTAAAAGTTTATCATCGTTTCTATTTTATGTTAATTTATATATAGTAAATTTTAATAAATTTTCAATTACATAAAAAGTGGTATTTTTATAAGATTTAAAAAACTTTGTTCACAAAAATTTAATTAATTGGGTTAAAGGAATTTATAGATAAAAATTAAAACTCGTAGCCTTATATGTAAAATAGCTTGAAAATTTAGTCTTATTTTCCTTGCTACAAGATCGAAAGTAAAAAATAATTTTTTTTTAAAAGTGAGCTCATTTTTTTATGCTTTAATATAAAAAAGCTATTAAGCCCAATAAAAGACACTTTA
>JAMOTM010000071.1 GCA_027002265.1 Aquificota bacterium
AGACCACCTAAACATATAAATTATCCTCCAGCTTGGAGAAAAAAAGATGGAAAAATTCCTGGAATTTTATTAGATTTAGCAAGTCATCTTGGAAGCATTTTTTTTTATTTAACCGGGAATTTTATTATAGAAATAAAAGAAGTTTTAGGAGCTAAATACTCGAAATTTAATGTTTATGATGATATAAAAGTTTTGGCTAAATCCGATGATATAAATATATTTCTATGGGTAAGTAAAGTTTCCTTGGGAAATAGAAATGGTTTAAAAATTTCTATTTTTGGAGATAAGGCAAGTGCTATATGGATTCAGGAAAAACCAGAGTTTTTATATATAAATAAGGATAATGGAGAAAGAATTAAAATAGATAGAAGCTATGAAGATGGTTATTTTAAAAATAGAATATTTAATAGAATGACTCCTGGACATCCCTCTGGATTTATAGAAGCTTTTGCAAACTTGTATAGTACTATTTACGAAGATATAATTTACTTTAAAAAACATAAAAAACATATAAATAATGATTTAATATGGACTTTTGAAAAGGAAAAAGAAAATTTAAAAACTCTTGATAAAATTTCTTTAAAATTATAAAAATTATAATGCCCCGCACAAAGGCGGGGCAGATTATTTATTATTAACCGACAAGTCTAAGAGCATATTGAGGGAGTTGATTAGCTTGAGCAAGCATAGCAGTACCAGATTGCATTAAGATTTGTAATTGTTGGAACTTAGCAGTAGCTTTAGCAAAATCTACATCTCTAATTCTTGATGTAGCTTCATCAATTGTAGTTTTAGCTTGTTCATTGAAGTTAACAATAGATTGCAATTGATTAATAGTAGAACCTAAGTCTGCAGCTCTATCAGAAAGAACATTAATTAATCTACCAACCTTATCCGCAAAGTCTAAAATCTTAGATTCTGCAGCTCCTTCACCAAATCCATACTTGCTTTCTAATTCCTGAGCTATTTCTTGATAATTTTTATCTTTAACTTGTATTCTTAAAACATTTGAAAATACATTTTCTGTAAATGTTGCTACAAATATTCTATTATCTCCAGTTCCATTTGCTCCAAATGATGTTTTTCCTTCGGCTGCTTCAGGTCCATATTGTATCATAAATTGATAAGTATCTGCATAGAAATTAGCTGCAACTTTATTCATTATACGGGATAGCTTGTTTCCACTTATAGCACTTACTAATGCATCTGTTATTTGAACATATTTTGAATTATATTCTAAGATACTTGCAAATTTCTGTTGTGCGTTATTAGCTGAAAATTTATAACTTGATTTTAAATCAGCTTTCATAATAGTATTGTTAACAGCTCCCTTAATTAAATAGAAATCATTTTTACTATCTTCTATAATGTAAGCATTATTACCTATATAAACTGCACTAATAGTTGTTGCTGTAGTATCGCTTGAATCAGAATATAATTCTAAAGTTAATTTTTGTGCACCAGCATATTGTTCAGCAACATATCCAAAACTATTATAATGAACACCATTAGCATTTAAGTTAGCAGATTGGAAAAGCTTAAATTCATTAAAATCAACTTGTTGAGCAAGTCTATCCATTGCTTCAATAATTTTTGCTATTTCAATTCCAATTTGCTTTCTTTCAGATGGATTTACAGTTTCGTTTGCCGCTTGCAATGCTTTTTGTCTTACGGTTTGATAGTTGTCAATCATTTGTTGAGTTGCAGATAATGCTACTTGTGCTAATGACATACCATCTTGAGAATTCATAATTCCTTGCTCGATTCCCTTAGATACTCTTGTTAATCTTTGTACAATGTTATATCCTGATACATCATCTGCTGCTGTTACTATTCTTCTACCGGATGATAATTGTGTTACTACTTTGTTTAAATTTTTCTCTGTACCATGTAGTTGTGTTAATGTAAAGTTTGCTAGATAGTTGTAATTAATTCTAAATGCCATTTTTATTTACCTCCTTATTGTTTTCTATCTTTATCTATAATTAACATATCGTTTTCCGAAAAAATTATTTTAGGGGTATTAAATAGCAAAAGTTATCTTAAATTTAAAAGTAAAATAATAAAAAGTAATGTGGGAGGGAAACTAATGACTTTTAAAATACCTGTTGAATTTAAACTTACAAAGAAAAAGGAAAAATATATAAAAAATAAACTATTAAAAACTTTTGAAAAAAATTTAAAACTTTTTGAAAAAGAACTTCCACAGTTTGTTGATTTCATAAAAAAAATTAAAGGCTTTGAAACGGATATAAAACTTGTTATTTACGATAATGATTACGATTTAATCTTAAATGGAGTTTCTATTTATCCCAAAGGAGCAAAAAATTATATACCGGAATTATATATAAAAAATTCTTTAAAAAATTTATTTGAAGGTTTCTTAAAAAATATAAAAAACGAAAGCCTTAAACATAGTCAATTTATATATAATTCTTTAAAACCTATAGAAAAATATTTGAAGAAATATTATCGAAAAAGGAAAATAAAGGATTTTTCATCTATAATAGTCATAGGTTTGGGTCTTGGTTTATTTTTAGAAGATTTAGTAAAAAAATATAACGCATTTGATATTGCTATTCTAGAAGATAATTTTGAATTTTTCATAGCATCTTTATATGTTGTTGACTATACAAAAATTTGGGATATTCAAAGAAAAAAAGGAAAGTTAAAATTTTTTATCAATATTGCAAAAATAAAACAAGGTTACGAATATCTTTTCTATACTCTTAGTTCCTATGTCCGGTACTTTCCTTCTCGTTTCGCTTTTCCTGCAATTTACGTTCATTATGAGGAAAAAAACACAAATTATAGAGAAACTGTAAATAATCAAATTAGAAATTTACTCAAGGGTTTAGGATTTTTTGATGATGAGGAGCAGGCTATTGAAAATGCTTACTATAATTATCTTTTAAAAAGAAAAATGATCTTTGAAAAAAGTAAGATAGAAAATAACAAAATACCTGTCTTAATTATAGGTTCCGGTCCTTCCTTAGAACAAACGATAGATATAATAAAAAAGTATAAGAATAAAGCTTTAATAGTTTCCTGTGGATCATCCCTTTCTAAGCTCGCTAAAGAAGGTATTTTTCCAGATGTATGGATAAATTTAGAAAGAGTACCTACAGTAAAAAATATTTTAGAAAAAGCTCAAGAATATGGCTTAGACTTATCAAAACTTTTGGTTATAACTTCTGATATTACTCATAAATCTGTTATAGATATGTTAAATAAGGATAATATTTATTATTTTCCTCGTGGTGGAGCGGCTATTCACAGCATGCTTAATACAAGAAAGTTTTTAAGTGGTTTTCTTCCAACAGTGACAAATACGGGTCTTTCTATATTATTTTATATGGGATTTAAGAAATTTTATCTTTTGGGAGTAGATTTGGGAACAAAAACTCCCGGAATCCTTCATACTTCTCATACAATTTATAAAAAAGAAGATGATGCAAAGCATGCATATATAGGCCCTTTTCCTGGGAATTTTGGTGGAAAAGTTTATACAATAGATGTATTTTTATGGTCTAAGTCCAATATGGAAGATTTTATAAGATATATAACAACAAAAGAAAATGCAAAAGTATTTAATGTCTCAGATGGTATAAAAATTGAGGGAGCTTTACCTTTAAAACCAAAGGATTTTGAAAAGATATTAGAAAATATAAGCATTACAAAAGATGAAAAAAAAGAAATTTTAAATGAACATATAGAAAAATCCTTTGTAGATTACCACAAAGAATGGTACAACTACTTTTCTCCTTTTACTCCTGAGGAAATTGTTAATGCTATAAACATCTTGATTTCCAAAGTAAATTTGGTATTTGAATATGAAAAGGTTAAAGATTTGAAAGATTTAATTTATAAGGTGGATGATTACTATAAAGTTCTTAACTTACCAGTGGTATCTTCTATTTCTTCTTTCATTTTTGGGACAACAACGGGAGCTTTGTCTAATATTATAAAGGCTTATATTCTTACAAAAGACAATCAACTTTTAAATGAACTTATAAATAACTTTGTTATAGAATTTAATTATCTTTGTGAAAATTTATTAGATCTAATCGATAAATATTATAAGCCTATATACGAAACTATAACTGGAGGAAATAAATAATGAATATGAACCCTTATTTGCAAACCGAAGCAGAAACTCTTACCCCAGGACAACTTCTTTTGAAGGCTTACAAAGATGTTTTAGATCTAGTTGAAGAAGCAAAAAGTGCTATAGAAAATAATGATGTTATAACAAAAGCAAAAGCTATAAGTAAAGCTTCGAGGATTATCAATGTTCTAAAAGCAGCTTTGGATTTTGAACAAGGAGGAGAAATAGCAAAAAATTTAGATTATCTTTATGCTGTAGTTTTAGATCAACTAGCTTTAGCTAATGCAAATAATAATGTTGAAAACTTAGAAAATGTTAAAGAAATATTAACTCCTTTATATGAAGCTTGGAAGGAAGCTGTAAGAAAGGAAGAAGGGATTGATTCAGAAGTTGACAAAGTATGAATTAATTAAAAAAAACTAAAAGATTGAGGTAAAGGATGGCAGATAATACTTTAACCATAGATACTAGTCAATTTTATCTAGATTTTACAGGTATTGCCGGAGATACTACAGTAACTACTCCAGGAATTGGAGTAGGTTTTGATATAGGTTCTATGGTTTCCCAAATAATGGATATTAAACAACATAAACTTTTGGATCCTTTAGTAAACGAAATTGTAGACCTTACTCAAAGAATACAGGCTTATACAGATATTCAAACAAAAATAACTAAGCTTTATTCTATTGCAGATGAATTAAGATATGTAGGAAATTTAACAGCTTTAATTGGAGTATCCTCAAATGAAAATATTTTAACAGCTGACGTAGGAAATAATGCTATAGAAGGTTCTTATATTTTAAACATAAATCAACTTGCTCAAAATGAAAAGTTAATAGCTTATGCCGTAGAGGACTCTTTAGCTATAACTAATCCTTTTGCGGATGATGTTATTTTAGATAGTACAGGATCCTTAACTATTACAGTATCTGAATTAGATCCTGCAGGAAATGTTTTAACTTCAACTGCTAAAGATATAACAATAGATCTATCTCAAGTTCATACTTTATATGATTTAGTGATGCAAATAAACAATCAAGCAGGAAATTATCTTGAGGTAGATTATATATACGATGGATCTCAATATCGCTTAAGCATAACTGCTAAAGATGGATATGGACTTGATATTTCTGATACAGCTACAGTGTTTTCCTCAAATGGTTATCAGGATTTAGATCCTATTCCGGCAAAATTTACTTTAACAGGACTAGTTTTAAACAAAACTACAGGTGAAATGCAATATGTAACAAATTTAAATTTAGAAGCAAATTCTAACAATCCTAAGGAGTTTGAAGATAGTAATGGAAATATATATACTATACCAGATGTTACTTTACATTTCAAATCTGTAGGACAAGTTACCTTAGAGATAAAACCAAATATAGAAAATGTAAAAAATAAACTTCAAAATTTTGTAGACACATATAATGATTTAATGAAAACAATATATGAGTATACCTATTTCAAAAGTAAAGACGATAAGGGACTTTTATTTGGAGATACTTTTCTTACTCAAATAAAAAATGAGCTACAAAATATTATTTCTACACCTATAAATGGTTTAACTTTTGCAAACATTGGTATTTATATTAGTGATCCTCTTAATCATCCTGAACAAGCTGTAAAAGATTCTAACACAGGCACTTATATTTCTGGAACCCTCTATTTTGATAAAGATAAATTTGAAGAAATATTTTCTAAAGATCCAAAAAGTGTTGTAAACTTTTTAGCTGGGTCTCCTGATGGATCTATTGATGGTATTATGGATAAAATAGCTAATTATACATTTGATCTTAATTTACCTGGTGGACCTATATACTGGGAAATTACTTATAGCCAAGATAAAATTATTGATTTACAAAAAAGAATAAATGATTATAAACTTCTTTTATGGAATGAATTTACGGCAATGTATTTAAAATTTGCTCGGCTTGATGGTTATGTAGCTCAGATGCAAAGTTTACAATCTAGTTTAGCCTCAGCTTTAAGCAGATTGGGTTAAAAATGAATATAAATTTTGATGAAATTATAAATTTGTTAGATGAACATATAAAAATTTTAAAAAAACATAATCTATCTGATAAAGATATTAAATTTCTTTTAACTACTTCTGAACAAATTCTTATTTTGCAAAAATATATAAATGAACTAAAAAACATTGATAATCTTTCTAGATGGCAAATGGAGAAGTTACAAAGTATAAATAATAAAATTAAACGAATTATAAAACTTACAGATATTCATAAACAAAAAATATTGGAAAACTTATCAAAATATCAAAATAAAAAGAAAGCTTTTTATAACTATACTATAGAGAATCCTAATATAAAAAGCTTTTCAAAAAAGGTTTAAAAAGAGGGTTAGATGTTAATAGTGAAGAAACGTTTAAATGATTTGAAAAATTTTATAGAAAATAAAAATTATACAGAAGCTTTAAAATTGCTTTTAGCCTATGAAAATTTATTGTTTAATTTTAAAAAAAAAGATTATATTAAAAATATAATAAAATTTTTAGATGATAAAAATGTTATAGAAAAATTCTTGAAAATATATTTAAATTATTATATTCATTTAGATAAATATAAATTTTTTGAACAACTATTAAAATTAAACATGTGGGAATTTTTAAATTCAGAAAAATATGTCTTTTTTCTTAATAAAATATTCTCACAAATCTATAAAAAATCTGATGTTTCCAAATTGCTAAATCAAATTTTCAGTTTAGAAGATGATGATATTATTCAAAAAAATAAATACTTTTTTTTATTTATTCTATTTCATAACTTTGAAAATTCTAAACTTTGGTTTGAAAATTTAAAACTTTTCAAAAAGCATCAAGAAGAACTTATAAATCTAGATAAAGAAGAATTGTTATTGACTTTTAATACTTATGCAAATCATATATTTTTAAATTTTTCTCAAACCCAAGATGAATTTGATATTATATGTGAAGCTTTTGATAAAACACTTTCCAATTACCTGTTGAAAAAATATAGAATTCAGTCCAATAACAAAAAATATAATAGTAAAAAGGATAAGCTAAAAATAGCTTTTATTGTAGATAAAGTTGTAAATAACTCACCAAATCAAATACTTTATGCTTTTCTAAAAACTTTTATGGAATTGTATAACAAAAAAGTTGAGATATATCTCATAGATGCAAATCAACAAGAAAGGGTTGAAAGTAAGAAGGAGGTTGTGAAAAGGTTTAAAGAAATAGGTATTAAATATATTAATTTAAAAGAATTTACAAAAAGTGAAGATAGTGAATATAATAATCATATAATGTATTCAAGAAAGCTTAGATGTGAAGGAGCCTACAACTTTATAAAGAAAGAAAATATAGATATCATAATTTTTGGAAATTCCTTATATTTATCTATATATTTAGCTGCAAGAAGGGCAGCTCCCATCCAAATATATTGGTCCCACGGAAATGCCAATTGGAACGTAAATGGAATAGACATAAGAATATCTCACTTTCCCCAAAACTCTAAATATATTTATTTTATTTTCGAGGAACCGCGACTTAAAGAATTTTATATAGGTCCCAACCCAAAATTAGAAAAAGAAATTGCAAAACATATTAGAAAAAGCTTAGAAAAAAAATATGGTAAAGATATTGTAATTTTAGGTACTATAGGTAGAGCTATAAAACTCCAAAGTGAAGAGTATATAAAACTTATTTGTGATGTAATGAAAAAGCATAAAAATACCATTTATTTAGCTTGCGGTAGGGGATGTGATATAGTTAAAGATTTAATACTAAAATACGGCGGAGAAGAAGTATTAAGTAGATGGATATTTCCAGGACAAGTAAATCCTTATATATACGGTTGGGTAATAGATATTTGGCCAGATACTTTTCCGTTAAATCAGGGTAAAAGCAAGAATGAATTTGAATGTAAAAAAGGATGTACAGTCATATATGTGAAAGACAGCAAAGGTATTAATTATTTTTACCAATCCAAGATTAACTTACTATTAAATAAGTTAGGCATAATCAATTTTAATAAAATTTTAGATAGAATACGACCTCTAAATAATATTAATGATTATAAAACAAAATTAGAAAAATTTATCTCTGACGAAAATTTTAGAAAGGAAACTTTAAAGCTTGTTACAAAATATCATAATATTCTTTTTTCCAAAAGTTACAGAAAAATTATTATTAATGATTTTTACAAATTTTTATGTAAGCTTGAAAATTTAAAAACACGAATTTGAGAAGAAGGTAATCGAAATGCATCTTATATTTAAAAGTTTAGAAAGATTTGACGAATATTTACCAGGATTTAAAGATAGATATCTTGAAAAATTTTTATGGAATTATGATGATATAAAAAATATAAAGGATCCTATTAGAGAAATCGAAAAAATTAAGTATCTGAATGTAGAATTTCTATTTTTTTCTGAGAAATATAGTAATTTAATATTAAAATTAAGACATGCTGGATATAAGGTTGGTTTAATTGGTGGAATTTTTACAGAAAAGTTTGCAAGTAGATACAATATACCATATATATCATCTTATCCATTTAAGAAACTAATTATAGATTTTTATTTTAAGGATAAGGCTTTAGAGAAAAGTGAAACAAAATTAACTATTTGTAAATTAGTAAATATAATAAAAAATACCTCTATAAAATATTTAATTTTACCCATAGATTATCTTTTTTTAGAAAGATTTCTGATATATATATTTAAACAGGCAGGGAAAAAAACTATTACCATTCAAGATGGATTTGTTTCTAAGAAAAAAAATTCTATATTTCCCTTATGGTTAAGTCTTAAGGAAAAAATTTCTGATATTTACATGGTATGGGGTGAGTATTTCTTTAATATCCAAAAAAAATATTTTAAAAATACAAAAATACTTGGTTATCCTCATAAATTAAATTTTTATTTAGAAAATAAAAAGACATATAACTATAAAAATAGAATTTGCCTTGTTGGACAAGACTTTGAAAATTATGATCTTCACTTAGGTAAGATTAAACAGAAATTATTTTCAGAAATTAGTTATATTTTAAAAAAATTTAATTTCAATGTTTTTTACAAACCTCATCCATCTGAGAGAAATAGTTTTATACCAAAGAAAGTAAAAATTTTTAAGGGTACTTTATCAGATGCTTTCAGATTTTTTGATGTTTTTATTGGTATTAATAGTACCCTACTAATGGAAGCATCTTTAAATAAGAAAATTGCTATACAAATATTACTTGAGAAGTTTCCTTGTGATAATTTCCAACAAATAGGGATAAGTTATACTTATGAAAATAAAAATTTAAAATTCCTACCGAAATTTATAAAAAAAATTAAAAAACATTTGTACATTTCACAAAAAGTTGTTTTAAGAAAGGAGTGCATTCATAAAAGATTTATAGAAATTTTAAAAAATTAGTTTATTTTACACTTTAGTTTTAACTAAATTATGGAGGTATATGGCCCCTTATGGATTTTAATCTTAAAAATTTTCTAGAAAACATTTCTTTTCCAATATTAGAAAATAATGGTAACCCTATAATATATTTATCAGATACTCAAAAACTTGCTCTTGAAAATTTTAAGGAAGAGATAAAAAGAGGAGCATGTAAATTTAAAAAGTTTAGTTGTATATGTGGAGGTAACGAAAAACTTCTAATAGCTGAAAAAGATAGATATGGCATACCAATTAAAATTTATTTATGTTTAAAGTGTAGCTCCATATTTTGTGGCGAAATTTTAGATGAAAAATCCTTAGAGAAATTTTATGAAAAATATTATAGAAGAATATATTCAGGAAACTTAACAAAATATGAACTTTTTTACCAGCAGCTTGAAACTGGATATGAGTTTTTAAAAATATTACGAAAATTAAATATTTTAGAAAAAATTTATAATGTTTTCGAAGTTGGATGTAGTTCAGGAGGAATACTATATACTTTTAAAAAAATAGGTAAAAATGTAAAAGGTTGCGATTTAGATAAAGATTATTTACTATACGGACGTTCCAAAGGTTTGCATTTAAAAGTTGGTGGATATGATAAATTTTTAAAAAATATTAGAAATGCGGATTTAGTAATACTATCTCATGTTTTAGAGCATTTACCTAATCCTATTGAAGCTTTAAAAAAGGTTTTAAAAAACCTAGAATTGGGTAAGTATATTTTAATAGGATTACCTTCCCATTATGGAAAATGGAATTTGATATATAGATTCCAAAACGCTCATATTATACAATTTTTTGATAATGATTTTCTTAAGCATATTGTAGTCACATTGGGTTGTAGAATTATATACTTTGATACTTATCCGGATGTAGTTTTAGCTTTACAAAAAGTAAGAGCATTAGCAAATGTAAAAGCTATCTATAATTTTAGAAAAAATAAAAAGAAAATAGAAGATATAATAGAACATATAAAATTATCTTTTTTAAAAGTGTTAAAAAGAAAAGGTTTATTGAACAAAGGTATTTTTAAATTATAAGTGTATTTATAAAATATAAGAAGGAATAATATTTTAAAAAGAAATTATATTAATAGATTTAATTATATTATTTGAAAATTTTTATTTTTACGAGTATTTTACTGTAAAGATAGGAAGACCTTATACACCAAAAAATTTTCCCA
The DNA here is from genome assembly GCA_027002265.1 of Aquificota bacterium. Lineage (GTDB taxonomy): Bacteria > Aquificota > Aquificia > Desulfurobacteriales > DQVG01 > DQVG01. The sequence continues at coordinate 10,720 of JAMOTM010000071.1, forward strand.
AAGAAATACCCGTAGAAAAAAATTTAGATATTTTTTCTACATCCAAACATTTTGCAAAAATTAATAAAGTTTTATCAAATTTTGCTTTAATATAGAAATTATATTTAAAAATTTGAAAAAAAATCAAAAAAGTTATTGAAACTCAAAACTTTAAGCTAAATTGTTTTGAAAGATTTTTTTTAATTTCATAAAAATGGATATAGAAGGCATCGAGTACAATGCTATTTTTGACGAAAAAAATACTATACTATTAAGAAAACTTAAACTTAAATTAGCCGTTTGTATTTATCATCATCCGAAACATTATTATAAAATCTATTTAATTGTAAAAATATTCAAATTTATAGAAAATAATGAGTTAACTGTTTGGAATAGAACCAAATATTTGCTATTGATAGGAAATAACAAAAAATGTAAAATTTTCTACAAACATAAAAACTATAAGGATAACTTTTGATGTTATTCTCCATTATATTAACAAATTATAATTATTCTAAATTTTTATATGAAGCTATAGACTCTGTTATAAATCAAACTTATCAAAATTTTGAACTTATTATTGTTGATGATGGAAGTGATGATAATTCAAGAGAAATCATCTTTAATTTTGCTTTAAAATATAAGGAAAAAATTAAAGTCATAATGAAAAACAATGAGGGTCAAGCTGCAGCTTTCAATGATGCTTATAAGTTATCAAAAGGAGATATTATAGTTTTTTTAGATGCAGATGATTATTTTTATCCAAATAAACTTAAGGTTTTAAAAGATTATTTTGAAAACGGACATGATTACATTCTAAATAATTTTGATATTCTTAAAGAATGTAGTAACAATCAAATTGTATATTATCCTGCGTATTATCCATATGAGGGATATAATTTGTTTTTAATCTATTACTTACAAATATATACTGGTCATACAACAAGTAACATTGCGATATCAAAAAAACTTGCAGAAAAAATTTTTCCGATAGTATTTGAAAAAGAATATAAAATATGTGCAGATGATTATATTGTGTACGCTGCATCAATTTTAACTACTCCAAAATACATTCAAGAAAAACTATCCGTTTACCGACTTCATGGGAAGAACAGATTTATGTGCTCAGTTCAAAAAAATATAAAAAAGTATGAAAAGAAAATATTAACTTCAAAAGTTATTAAAAAATTTCTAAAAAAACTAGCTATATCTAGCTCATTTTTCGGAAACCCATACCATCTTTATTTGGAATTTAAAACCCATTCTTATTTGGATGAAAGTATCAAACTGACTTACAAGTATATATTGGACAACTTTTTAAACGTTCCAGAGGATGAAAAAAGAAGAATAAAAACTTTAATAGAAAATTATTATAAAAATCATAAAAATCTTTTTGAAAAAGATAAAAAAACTATACTTGATTCCTTTGTAGAGGGTTTAAATGCAAGTAAAAACTTATAAACCGAAATTAAATTTTTTAACAAGAAGAGGGGTAGTTTGGCTTGGTCAAACTTGTAATTTAAAATGTTATTTTTGTTATTTTAGAAAAATATTAGATAGCAAAAATCATCCCGAAAAACCATTTATGCCCTTGAATAAAGCAAAAGAAATAATGAAAATTTTAAGATATATATATAAAAACACCTCTGTTGATATTCAAGGTGGAGAACCAACAATATATCCGGAGATTTTAGAACTTGTAAAATATTGCCATGATATAGGTTTAAAACCGACATTAATTACAAATGCTATAGTTTTAGATGATTTATCGTTGGTTAAAGACTATAAAAAGCAAGGTATAACTGACTTTTTAATAAGCATTCATGCTCTTGGAGATATTTATGACAATATTGTTGGAGTAAAAGGAGCAAGCAAACGCCAAATAAAAGCAATAGAAAATTTAAAAAAGGAAAATATACCTTTTAGATATAATCTTGTTTTAACTAAGGAGCTTGTAAGTCAATTCAAAGATATACTATATTTTATAAAAAATACTGAACCTCTTGTTGTTAATTTTATTTATTATAATCCATTTGCTACTCAAGAAAATAGAGATAGATCCAAAATTCCTAGATATAGTGATTATAAAGAACTTCTTCAAAATGCTGTTGATTTTTTGGAAAATTTAAACATTGAAGTTAATATTCGTTATTTCCCAATTTGTATACTGGATGAAAAATACAGAAAAAATATCTATAACTTCCATCAACTTCCTTACGATCACTGGGAATGGGATTATTTATCCTGGAGTTGGACAACAAAGTTTAATCAAAAAACTAATAGTCCTATTTTAGATGAACCTAAAGTCTGCTTACCATATGAAATTCAAAAATATTTTGAATATCAACCAATATACGGAAATATTGATTTACTAACCTCTATTATTTACCTAGCTTGCAATTTTTCAAAAGATTATATATATCTTCTTAACGCCAAACTTAGAGCATTTGTTCATACTAAATATAAAAAAGGAATACCTTGTGAAAATTGCTCTTTAAAATATATTTGTGATGGATTTCATGGAGATTATGCAAGATATTTCGGATTTTCGGAGGCGAAACCCCTTAAATTAAATTATACCATTTTAGATCCAACTTATTATATAAAAAATCAAAGAAAAAAAATTATACTTTAAAAGAGGTTTAGAAAATGTTAATTAATTACCTTGCTCCTTACAATAAAAGGAATTATTCAGAAATTGTAAATTTTTTTAAATTAAAAAATATAAAAATACATATAGTTTTACATAACTTTTCCTCTGAAGGTATTGAACCTATAACATCTGATGGAGTTCCCATTTTTCCTTATGGTTTTACAAATTTTCAGCCGGGTAATATATATTTGTCTATTACTCGTCTAGGTAATATTTTGAACTTTGCTGATATATTTTTAAAAAATAAAAACAACAAGCTCTATATTTCTTTCACTATTCCTCAATATGGATATATTGAAGATTTTGATATGAATAAATTAAAATTTGTAATTGAAAATATTTTTGAAGATAATAAAGATAAGAGCTGGTTGAGAAACTCTCTAAAATATATAAATAATTATGCGGAATTTGATAAAAATATTTTTCTTGAAAGAATAAAACTCGGTTATTCGTTTTTAGAAAAAAAAGAAGAAACATATTTTTATAAAAATATAAGGCCAAGACCGGGAGATATAGTAATAGACGCGGGAGCAGGAGGAGAAAATTCAGAAGTAGAGGATTATATTAAAATTTTTTTAAGATACATTAAAGACGGCAAAATATATGCATTTGAACCTGAAAAGAAAGCTTTCATAAATCTTTATGAAAAATATAAAGATTATAAAAATGTGGAAATAATCAATAAAGCTGTTTCTAATAGAGAAGATACAAAATATATTGTGAGTAAAGGTTCTGCCACTTATATTACAGACAATCAATTAAAAGCAGATGATAAAATAGAAACAGTTTCTATCGATAATTTTGTAAAAGAACGAAAAATAAAAAAAGTTGATTTTATAAAAATGGATATCGAAGGAAGTGAATATAAAGCAATTTTAGGAGCAAAAGAAACTATAAAAAAGTTTAAGCCTAAATTAGCAATATGTGTCTATCATCATCCAAAAGATTTATACGAGATTCCGCTATTAATAAAGAATATAAATCCAGAATATAAAATTTATTTTAGAATTAACGAACTTGTAAACTTTAATCCCTTAGTGGGTGCCAAAATATTTGCATATTAAATAATTGTAGATGAGGTCTATATGAAAGTTTTACTGGTGGGAGCAACTGGCTTCATAGGTTTAAATCTTTTAAAATTTTTTCTTGAAAAAAGTTATGAAGTTATAGGTATAGATAATTTTTATTCTTCTTCTGAAAGAAATTTAGAAATACTGGATAATTATAAAAATTTTATGTTCTATAAGTGGGATATAAGAAGATATCCTAAATTTTTGGAAAAGTATGACATTGACATTATTATAAATTTGGCATGCCCTGCTTCTCCCAAATGGTATATGAAAGATCCTGTATTTACGCTTGAAACTTCTTTTATAGGTGCAAAAAATCTTTTAGATCTTGCTAAAAAGAAAAACTCCATCTTTCTTCAAGCATCCACAAGTGAGGTTTACGGGGATCCTGAAATTCATCCTCAGAATGAAGAATACAGAGGAAACGTAAATACACTTGGTTCAAGAGCTTGCTATGATGAAGGGAAGAGAGTAGCTGAAACTTTATGTTATGAATATTGGAAAAGTTTTAATATGGATATAAGAATAATGAGAATATTTAATACTTATGGTCCTTATATGGATATAAAAGATGGAAGAGTAATAAGTAATTTTATAACGCAAGCATTAAAAGGAGAAGATATAACTATTTATGGAGATGGTAATCAAACAAGAAGTTTTCAATACATTGACGATTTAGTTAGTGCTATTTATAAGTATATAACTATTTCTAGAGAGGAACTTACAGAAAAATTAAAAACAAAATTTAACTGGAATACAGTTCCTACTCTCAACTTAGGTAATCCTGAAGAGTATAAAATTTTGGATTTAGCAAAAATTATTTTAAAACTTACAAATTCGGAAAGTAAAATCGTGTTTAAAGAAAAATTTCAAGATGATCCTAAACAAAGAAAACCTGATATAACAAAAGCAAAGTATATTTTAAATTGGGAGCCAAAAATAGAGTTAGTCGAAGGTTTACAAAAAACTATTAGTTACTTTAAAGAGGTTTTATTTTGAAAAATATACTAATAGATATTGACTGTCCCAAGTGGGCACTGTTCTTCAAAGAATTTTTATCCCATTTTGAAAAATATAATATTAATTACATTATCACTACTCGTGGAGATAAAAATCATAGAGAAAATATAGAACTTTTAGAGGAATACAATATTCCTTATGTAAAAATAGGATATTACGGTAAAGCTTTAGAGGAAAAGTTAAAATCTTCTCTATATAGACAAAGGAAGTTACTAGAAATAATAAAAAAATATAATATAACAACTGTTATTAGCGGATGCTCCTATGATGCAAATAGGGTAGCTTTTGGATTAGGTCTTGAAAATATAAATTTTTACGACATGCCTGTTAAAAATTATAGATATAACGTAAAAAAATATATTCCTCAAGCTCGTCTTTGTATACCTCTTTCAACAAAAGTTTTTAAACCATTTGTAGTTCCGGATAAAGTTTATATCCGACTTGGATTGTCAAAAGATCAAGTATATACTTATAATTTTTTAGATCCTCTTATATGGCTTAGAAATTTTAAATTTGATGAAAAATATTTTATGGAAAATTTTGGGAAATATCTAAATTTAGATTTTCCAATAGTTGTTATCCGCGAAGAAGAAATATTTTCTTCTTATGTTAACTACAAGAATTTAGAAAATACTTTATATTTCAGAATTTTAAGATATTTTTATGATAAAAGAGATAAATACAACATTGTTGTAATACCACGATATAAACAAACATATAAAATATACAAAAAATATTTTCCAAAATTTTTTATTTTGAAAAAAGTGAAAAAAATTCAACACCTTCTTTATAAATCTCATATATTTATAGGTGGGGGTGGTACAATAAATATAGAAGCAGCTTATTTTGGAAATTTAGTAATATCTACTAGAAGTTTTTTAACACATTATGATAAATATTTAATAGACAATAAACTTATGTATCATATTAAAAACTTTAAACAATTTTCAAATTTAATAAGCAATTGTAATTCTAATACTGCTATAAGGAAGCAAAGAAAAAGATTTTGTATAGGAAATTTAGAAAAGGAAATAAAAAATATCTTAACTAAAGTGCTAAATATATAGTTTACTCAATTACATATAATACAGGAGAATATCTCCCCTAAATATGTAGAATAAGAAAAAAGGGATACAAAATTAGAAGTAAAATAAAAAGCAAGATAAAGAATTAAATTTATTATTTACAGCCAGTTACCCGAAATTTTCAAATAACGTTTAAAGGTGTGATACAATTTACATAGTTTTCAGAATATTCCTATATTTCATAAAAATTTTTCATATATTCAAACATAATATTTTAATTATTCCCCTTTAATAAATTTTCTACATATTCTAAATTTTTTCTTATAGTTTCAGAATTTGTATATTTTAAAGCTTCCTCAAAATTTTCCTTAGCTTCTTTATAATTCCCAAGCTCAAAATTTAGATTACCTAAAACATTTAACACAGCTGCTTTTTCATTATTTGTAAGCTCTTTTTCTTTTAAAAGATCCTCTAAAATTTCTTTTGCTTCTTTAAATTCTTTATTTTGAGCTAAAGCCACTGCATACTTAAACACTTGAGCTGCATCTTCTTCACCGGATAACTCTATTATCTTTTCTATTACAACTTTAGCCTTTTTATTCTCATTTAAAAGCAAATATATATGAGAAAGAATTTTTAAAGCATCTATATTGTAAGGAATGTTATGTTTTTCGTGATATTTAATAGCCTCTTCAAATTTTAACTTTGCTTTTGTATAGTTTCCTTCTTCAAAGGCATCTAATGCTTCTTTATAAAGCTTTTCCAATTCTTCAGGATATTTGATTTCATTTTTATTTTCTTGATTTTCCATCATCTACCTCTCTTATTTTTTCTTTTTCTATGTCCATGTTTTCGGAAAATTTGAGTTTATTTTTACTTTTCTTTTTTCTTAAAGAATATCCATAGGCTTCGAGTTTTTCTATCATTTTTTTTGCAGCTTCCTGTTCAGCTTGTTTTTTTGAAGATCCTTCTCCTATTGTTACAAAATCTCTAAAAGTGCATTTAACTACATAAGTTTTTTGATGCTCAGGCCCTCTTTCATCTATAGTTTCATAATTTGGTCTTTCATTAAAAAACTTTTGAGTAACTTCCTGAAGATAGCTTTTATAGTCCTGTTTTATTTTTCTTTCTTTTAAAATATTAAAGATTTCTTCTTCAAAATGTCTTAAAAAAACTTCTCTAGCTTTATCCAAATTACTATCTAAATAAATTGCTCCAAATAAAGCTTCAAAAGCATCACATAAGTTACTATCTCTATCCTTTCCACCTCTTAAAATTTCTGTTTTACCTAAAATTAAAAAATCTCCTAAATTTATTTTTCTTGCAAGTCTAGCAAGTCCGGGTTCGGAAACTATTAAAGCTCTGTATTTTGAAAGTTCTCCTTCTCTTTTTTGTGGATACCTTTCTACAAGCTTTTCACTTACAATAAGACCAACTACCGAGTCTCCTAAAAATTCTAAAACCTCATAGTTATCTGTTTTATAGTCTGAAGAAAAAGAAGGGTGAGTCATAGCTTTTTTTAAAAGCTTTTTATTTTTAAAGGTATATCCCAGTATTTTTTCAAGTTTTTCTAAATGTTTATATATATTCTCTTCAGCTAAAGGATTTATATTTTTTCTATCCAATTAAATCCTCCAAAATTACTCTTCAAACTTTTTAAACACTAGGCATGCATTTGTTCCACCAAATCCAAAGTTATTTTTTAAAACATATTTAATATCTTTTTTAACAGCTTTATTTGGGGTGTAGTTTAGATCACACTCTGGATCTGGCTCTTCATAATTTATAGTTGGCGGAATGATACCATCTCTTAAAGCTAAAACACTAGCCACACATTCAACTCCACCGGCTGCGCCAAGAAGATGTCCTATCATGGACTTTATAGAAGACACGTTTATATCATAAGCTCTATCTTTAAATACTCTTTTAATAGCCATAGTTTCATATAAATCATTAAACTTTGTAGAGGTTCCGTGGGCGTTTATGTAGTCTACTTGAGAAATGTAGTTTTGAAATTCTTCTATATTATCTAAAGTTTCTAAGGTTCCTTTCTCAAATAAAATTTCATTTTTTGTTTCATTTTTAAAAGCATCATATAGAGCCAAAGCCATACATCTTGCCATACCTTCCCCTTCTGGGGCTGGAGCAGTTATATGGTAAGCATCTCCGGTTGTTGCATAACCTACAAGCTCTGCTAAAATTGGAGCTCCCCTTTTTATAGCATGTTCATAACTTTCTAAAATTAAAATTCCGGCACCTTCTCCCATCACAAATCCATCTCTATTTTTTTCAAATGGACGAGATGCCTTTTGAGGTTCATCATTTCTTGTAGAAAGCGCTCTTGCTGCAGAAAAACCGGCTACTCCTAGGGGAGTTATTGCCATTTCGGTCCCACCAGCAATCATTAAATCTGCTTCCCCAAGCTGAATTTTTCTAAAAGCTTCTCCAATAGCATGGCTTCCTGTAGCACATGCAGTTACCACAGAAACATTTGGGCCCTTAAATCCATATCTAATAGACACATAACCTGTTGCCATATTTATTATTTCCATAGGAACAAAAAATGGAGAAACTCTTTTTGGCCCTTTTTTTAATAAAACTTCATGCTGCTCTTCTATAGTTTTTATTCCTCCAATTCCAGAACCTATTAAAACTCCTGCTCTTTCTTTATTTATTTTATCTAAGTTAATTTGAGCCATATTTAAAGCTTCTTCTGTAGCTGCAACTGCATAAGCTATAAAATCATCTATTCTTCTAGCTTCTTTTCTATCAAAATATTTAAGCTTGTCAAAATTTCTAACTTCTGCAGCAATTTTTACTGGAAAATTAGATGCATCAAATTTAGTTATATAATCTATACAAGGCTTTCCATTAACAATATTTTCCCAAAAAGTTTTTATATCATTTCCCGCAGGAGATACTACGCCTACCCCTGTTATTACAACTCTTTTCATTTAAGCCCCCTTAAATTTTGGAAAATCTTTCAAATTTTTAGCTTTAATTATACAATTAATTTTGATATCTTAAGATTAGATTTAAAATACTCTTGAAGATATTTAAAATATAAATAAATTAAAAGATAAAATTTTAAAAACATTAAATTTTTTTTGCGGCAAAAACATTACAAACAGAGGTTTGAAAAATGAAGAAAAAAGATAAAATTTTAAGAATTTTGGAAAAAGAAGAAAAGGGTTTAAAAGAAGAAGAAATTTCTGAAAAATTGAGTTTAAATAAAGAAAACACAAAGGAAATTTTGGAACATTTAAAAAGTTTAGGAAAAATTATTAAATATAAAAATAAATATATATTACCTGAAAAGAAAAATTGGATAGTTGGAAAATTAACTTTATATAGAGAAGGGTTTGGTTTTGTAGATCCTTTAGATGGAAAAGGTAAAGGAATTTTTATCCCAGCTTCTCAAGTAAATTTTGCTATGGATGGTGATATAGTTGCCGTTGTAGCAAAGGACCTGCCAGATGGAAGAAAAGAAGGAAAAATTGTAGAAATTTTAGAAAGAAAAAAAGACAAAATTGTTGGAAAAATAGAAAAAGAAGGAGAAGATTATTATTTAGTTCCAGAAGATAAGTGTTTTAAATATAAATTCAAAATAGAAAATCCTTCCTTGGATCTAAAGGAAGGAAATTTTGCTGTAGGAAAAATTATAAAATACCCAGATAAAAATAAAGATGGAGAAGTTGAAATAATAGAAGATTTAGGAGAAAAAAGTCCTAAATTAGATGTAGAAATTATTATAAAAAAATATGATCTTCCTACCGAGTTTCCAAAAGAAGTTATAAATGAAGCTGAGAAAATAAAGGAAAACATTCCTTCTTCAGAAATTGAAAGAAGAAAAGATTTAAGAAATCAAATATGTTTTACTATTGATGGAGAAACTGCAAAAGATTTTGATGATGCCATAAGCATTATTAAACTCCCAAATGGGCACTATAAACTTTATGTTCATATTGCAGATGTATCTCACTATGTAAAAGAAGGTTCCTTCTTAGATAGAGAAGCTTATAAAAGGGGAACTTCGGTTTACTTTCCGGATAGAGTTTTACCCATGCTTCCAGAAAAGCTTTCTAATAATATATGTTCTTTAAATCCTTATGTAGATAGACTTACCTTTACTTGCGAAATGGAAATAAATAAATATGGTCAAGTAGTGGATTATAGGATTTATGAAAGCGTTATAAACTCAAAAGGTAGGTTAACCTACACCTTTGTTCAAAAAGTTCTAGATTTTCTTGAAGAAAATAAAGTTAAAAGGAAAGATATTTTAAGTTTTGTAGAAAAAAATAAAGACAAAATTTTAGAGCTTGCTTACTTTGAGGATCCCACCACTAAAGAAAGAAAAAGAGTGGTTGTTTTAGAAGAAAAATATCTTCCAGATATAGTTTTAAAAATTTATGATGCTTATAAACTTGCTCAAATTCTTTACGAAAAAAGATATAAACGTGGGGCTTTAGATTTTGATTTACCCGAACCGGTTGTAATTTTAAATGAATATGGAGAACCAACAGATATTTACAAAGCCGAAAGATGGTGGTCCCATAGAATTATTGAAGAATTTATGATTGTTGCAAATGAAACTGTAGCTGAATTTATGTTTTGGGCAGAGTATCCATGTGTTTACAGAGTTCACGAAGCTCCAGATAGAAAAAAAATAAAAGAATTTTTAAATTTTGTAAGAAGTTTAGGATATAATGTATCTATTCCTCAAAATGATATAAAACCAAAACATCTTCAACAAATTTTAGAAAAAGTAAAAGGAAAAAGCGAAGAAAAGCTTATAAATTATCTTCTTTTAAGAACTCAAGCAAGAGCTAAGTATTCTCCTGAAAATATAGGTCATTTTGGTCTTGCATCTTCCTGCTACTCTCATTTTACATCTCCAATTAGAAGATATGCAGATCTTACTTTACATAGACTTATTAAAAAAGCTTTGTACGGAAAATTCACTCCGGAAAATATAATGGATCATGAAGAACGTTTGGAAATTATATGTAAACATATTACCGAGCGCTCCATAATTGCAGATGAGGCTGAAAGAGAAGTAATTTTCTTAAAGCAACTTGAATATGCAAAAGCTCATATTGGAGAAGAGTTTGAAGGAATAATTACAAAAGTTACAGATATGGGAATTTATGTAGAGCTTGTAGATACTTTAATTCCTGGTTTTGTCCATGTGAAAGACTTAAAAGATGACTATTATGTTTGTGTAAAAGATCAGCATATTTTACTTGGAGTTCATACTGGAAGAAAACTTAGAGTAGGAGATAGAGTTATTGTCAAAATAAAAAATGTAGATTTAGATAATAAACTTGCAGATTTTGAACTTATAAAAGTTCTTGGGGAGGATTTAAAAAAATCTAAAAAGAAAAAATCAAAAAAGAAATCTAAAAAGAAAAAATAATGGAACAAAACAAAAATATAGCATTTGAAAGAATTTATATTCACTATCCCTTTTGCAAACGTTTTTGTTACTATTGTGATTTTTATAAGGAAAAATATGATAATGTGCTTGAAAAAAGATATATTAAAAATCTTCAAAAAGAGATAGAATATGTAAAAGAAAAATACAAACTATTTCCTTTATCATCCCTTTATATAGGAGGAGGAAGCCCTTCCTTAGCTTCCCCTTCTTTTTTTGATTTGATATTTTCGCATTTTTCCTTTAAAAAAAACTCAGAGGTATCAATAGAAATAAATATTGAAGATATAAGTTTAAATTTTTTAAATACGTTAAAAAATTATCCTTTTAACAGAATAAGCATAGGAATTCAAAATTTTGTAGAAAATTACTCTTTCATTTTAGGTAGGAAAATAGATAATAAATTAATTTTAAAGAATCTAGAAATATCTTCAAAATTTTTTGAAAATATATCTATAGATCTTTTAATTTTAGGATTTGAAAAAGATGAATTTAAAAAAAATATTAAGTATTTAAAAAATGTTTTAGAAAATTTTAACATAAAACACATATCTCTTTATATTCTTACTCTTTATGAAAAAACTTATCTTGCTAAAAATATCGAAAAAATTATAGATAATTTTCTGTTAAAAAATATTAAAAAAGGTTCTAAACAAAATTTAAATAAAAAAGATCTATTACAAAGAAAATATATACAAAGAAAATATATAGATTATACGTATATAAAATATCAAGAATACCTTGATCAAAATAATTTTCTTCAATATGAAGTTTCAAACTTTGCAAAACCAAACTTTCTTTGTAATCATAACTTAGCCTATTGGATTTTTGAAAATTATCTTGGACTTGGACCAAGTGCAGTAAGTTTATATAAAAAAAATGGAAAGTTTATATCAAAAATTAATCAAAAGAATTTAAATTTTTCTTCTTATGAAGAGGAAATTCCATTAGAAACTTACCTTTACTTTAGATTTAGAAGCTTTTTAGGAGTTCCTTATAGGTATTTAAAAAATAAAGAAAATACTAGATATTTAAATGAATTTTTGAAAAAAGATCTAATAAAAATAGAAAATAAAAATATAAAAGTTACTCAAAAGGGTTATTTGCTTTTAGACTATATATTCGATAAGTTATTTTTATAACTTTAATATTTTAATTTCTTACAGAAAATGTTTAGTATAGGAAAGTAAAGGAAAGTTAAAGTAGTTTTTATAAACTTTATCAGATAGTTTTAAAAGTTCATTTATATTTAAAGGTTCAGGCAGTTTTTTTACTTTACTTTTTATTTTTTCAGCTTCTTTTAAAATATAACTTATTTCCTTTTTTACATTTATATTTTTACTTTCCTTTAATACCTTTAATTTTTCTAATCTTTTTCCTTTAAATGGATAGATAATTTTTCCATATCTTAATATCATATTTAGTTCATAAAGAGCTCTTTTTGCATGATATATTCTTTTTTGTAGATTTTCTATCTTTCTTTGTTTTTTTTCTTCAAGTTCCTGTTTTAATTTTGCCAAAATATCTAAAATATACGTATTTTTAAAAGTATAAAGAAAGTATTTTCCAAAGAAAAATAGGCGATCTTCCAAAAATTTTATCTTATTTTCTTCATAGCTTTTTATTTTTAATTTTAAAATATCTTTAATATCTTTTAGTTTTTTATCCTTATATTTTTCTAAAAAAGATATAAGAAAATTTAAACTTCCCTCAAAACTCCCTCTAACACCAAATCTTTTAAGTTCGTAAATAATATAATCTAGGTAAGAAATTAAATTTTTGTTTATATAAAGACGCTTTTCTTTTAAAAGAATATTTAATATATTTTTATAGCTTTTAGGATAATGAATTAAAGCTCCTTGGTTAGTATATGAAAAAAAAAGATTTAAAGCTTTTATGTCTCCAGAATTTAATTTTTTTATAAAATCAAAAAAGTTGTAAATATATATTTCAAAATCCCAAAATTTTGCTTTTTCTTGTTCTTCCTTTGAAGAAAATTCAAAATATCTTTTTATTTCTCCCTTTAAAACTTTATCTGGATAGCTTATATAAATTCCTAAAATATCTATATCACTTTTTAAAGTAGATAAACCATAAAGATAACTTCCAAATTTAGTTAGAAATATTAATTCTCCATAATAGCTTATATCTTTTCTTAAAACTTTTAAAGATGCATCTATTATATTCAAGGAAATTCCTTCTTCACTTTTGTTTATACTTTCATAATTTAAATTTATTAAACTACTTTAAAACATCCCTTGAAATTTTAAAACAGCTAAAAGAAAAGATGTTAATAGAAAAATTCCTCCCAAAGTAGCTGTAAATTTAGTTAAAACATCTTGAGTTTCAGTTCCAAAAACAGAACTTGTAGAACCTCCTCCAAATAAACTCATATCATCTTCACCTGGTTGAATTAAAACTACTAAAATAAGCAAAATACAAACTATTATATGAATTGTAAGTAAAAGTTTATAAAGCATAATAAAAACACCTCTTTATTTTTCTATAAAAGCTTCGTCTTCAGGACCAGTAGAAATATATTTTATTTTTTTTCCTAGATAATTTTCAATAAAATTTATATATTCTTTGGTTTCTGAGGGTAAATCCTCATAATTTCTAATTTTTGATATATCTTGTTTCCAACCTTTTAAAGATACATAGATAGGTTTAACTTTTTCAAGTTCAAAAACCGTAGATGGAAAACTTTCTAACTTTTTACCATCTATTTCATATCCTACACAAACTTTTATTTCCTCAAAATTATTTAAAACATCTAATTTTGTTATAGCAAGCTCATCAACTTCATTTATAATACAAGCATATTTTAGAGCAAAAAGATCTAGGTAACCACATCTTCTAGGTCTACCTGTAGTAGATCCATATTCATGGCCGTATTCTCTTAAAAGCTCTCCTACTTTTCCAGTATCTTCCGTTGGGAAAGGTCCTCCCCCAACTCGAGTTGTGTAAGCTTTAAATACACCTATAATATGAGAGATTAATTTAGGAGAAATTCCAGCTCCAGCAGAAATTCCAAGAGCACAGGAATTTGAGGAAGTTACATATGGATAAGTTCCGACATCAATGTCAAGCAAAGTAGCTTGAGCACCTTCAAATAGAAATTTTTTTCCCTTTCTTATTTCATCATTTAGAAGTTTAACAGTATCCTTTACCGTATTTTTTATTTTTTCGTAGTAAAAATAAATAAAATCCACAAGTTCATCAAAATTTTTACAAAGTCTTTTTAAATTTTCATCTATATCATCCCTGTCAAAAATTTTATAGTAATTTTTAAGTAGAAAATATTTTTCTTCAAAAACCCTTTTTAAACGACTTATAAAATAATCTTTGTTTCTTAAATCCGCTATTCTAATTCCTTTTCTAGCATATTTATCTGAATATGCTGGACCAATACCTTTTAAAGTAGTTCCTATTTTTGAGCGCTTTTCGTTAGCTGCATCCAAAAGTTTGTGATAAGGCATAATTAAATGAGCTCTTTCACTTACAAATACTCTATTTTCCGGATTTATATTTATATCTTTTAATTTTTTGAATTCTTCCCATAAATCACAAAGAGAAATTACCATACCATTTCCAAGAATACATTTTACGTTTTCATTAAACATACCGCTTGGAATAAAATGTAAAACTATCTTTTTTCCATTTTTTACAATTGTATGGCCTGCATTATTCCCACCTTGATATCTAACAACATAATCCATATCTTTAGATAAAATATCTACTACCTTTCCCTTTCCTTCGTCCCCCCACTGAAGACCAATTACGGCTTTGGTATTCAAGCTTTTCCCCCTAAAATTTTATTGTTAGCTTATACAAAAATTCATCTAAATTTTAGCAAAATCTTTGAAGCAATTATATTAAAATTTAAAATACACAAAGAATCTTTTTCTTCAAAATTTTAAAATCTTTGGTTAAAGTATGAAAAAATATTTTTATCAAAAAAAATTAATTTTATTCTTCCTTTTAGGATTTCTAAGCACAATTTTGACTTTGTACTTTCAAGATGTTATACATCTATTTTTGGAAAAATATGGAATTTCAGACTTTGATTTCTCCTTAAAACATAAAAAAATTACCTTTCTTTCTATAGATTTTCCCTATACTCACGTAGATACTTTAAGTGTCTATTTTTATTATAGAAAACCAAATATTATAGATATCTATAAAATAGAAATATTTGGATTAAAATCTACTTTTTTTGGGGATATAAATAAAGACAGTTTACAAAAAATTTTAAAAAATATAAAAAAATATTTTGAAAATAAATTTAATTCTTCAAATCATAAAAAATTTCCTCTTCCAATAAAGATAATTTTTCATCCTAAAGTTTTTGTTTATGATTCTTATATAACTACCCCAAAATATAAAGTAAAAATAAATAATTTAGTTATAAATGATTTAAAAGAAAAAAGTGGAAAAGGAAAAATTTCTTTAATATTAAAAAAATACAATTTAGCTCTAAATTCCAAAGCTGAGTTTAATTGGGAAAAAGGTTATCTTAATTTAAAAGCAGACGTCTACTTTTTCGATAAGCTTATAGGATATTTTTATACTAAAATAAAAGAAAATAACTTTTTATTCAAAGGTTTTCTAGAAAAAATTGATTATAAAATTTTATCTTATATTCCAGAGTTAAAAAAATATTATGTAAAGTTAAAAGAAAAAAATATAGATGATTTAAAAATAAAAAATATAGATCTAGATATAAATATAAAAAACATATCTAATTTTAATTTACCCTTTAAAAAATATACTCTATATGCTACTTGCCTATTGGATTTAAATAGTAATTACTTAAAGCTAAAAAATGAAAAAATAAAGTTATCTTTATCTCCAGAAAAGAATTTTTTAGTTTTCCAAGGAAAAAATATTAAGGTAAATTCTAAAAATATTTACTATCATATTGGGGAAGTTGCTACAAAAGATTTTCAAGTTTTAAATTTAAAAGGAAAAATATATCCATCTTCCAAAAAAAATTATATAAAGTTAGAAGGAAAATATTATCCGAAGGTATTTCTTGGAAAATTAAAGCTTTATGCAAAAAATCAAGAGCCTATAAAAAAATTTTTAGAAAATATTCCTATAAAATTTAATAATTTGATAGTAAACTCTCAAATTGATTTTTTAAGTTTAGAAACTGTATCCAGAGTTTCTTTAGAAAAACTAAAATATAAAAAATATCCTTTTTATAATATATCCCTTAAAACCCTTTTTGACTATAAATCAAAATTACTTCAAGGCCTAGGTAAAATTCAAAATCCAAATTTAAAAATAAATGGTTTTCTTTATAATTTGAAAAATCAAACTTTAAAAGCAAATATACTTTTTTCTGAAAATTATAAAAAGCTCGAGGAATTTTTAAAAAATCTAAATATTTCTTTACCCTTTAAAACACGTACTTTTGTAACTTCACAAATAAATATTTCTTCAAATTTTAAAGAAAAAAAATATAGCTTAAAATTTTCCTTAACAAATAAAAATTTTAATATTACCTATAAAAATTACACAATACCAATAGACAACCTATATACATTTGGAAATATTTCTCGTTCTAATAATAAAACAAAAGTAAATATATATGGAAATGGAACTTTAAAAAACTTTACTTTATTTGAAAATAATTTTCCAATATCTATTTTAAAATCTAGAATTACTTTTTCTTATACCTACCCGGAGAAAATTTTTAATTTAAAATCCAAACTTCTTGCCTATATAACTAAACTTAATTATACTTTTTTAGGAAATTTAAATTTTAATTATAAGAAAATTTTGAAGATAGATCTTTTGGAAGATAATAAAAATACTAAAATTTCTCTTTTAAAACAAAACGATGTTTTAGCTTTTAAAGGAAAAATAAAAAAATTAAATTATCAAGATTATATTCTGAGTTCTCTAACTTTTTCAGGAAATTATTTACTTAACAAAAATCAAAATTTAAATTTAAAAGGATATTTATATTCTATCTCTAAAAAGACTTGGAAAAATTTAATTTTAAAAAATGTAAACTTTACTTATAATAAAAATTTATTTGAAAACTATCTTGAAGTTCTAAATTCTGAAATCTTTTATCAAAATACAGCTGGAAAATTAAAACTCAGATATGATTTAAATTCTAATAAAATAAATGGAATTTTAAAAGGAAGTATACACAAAGAAAATTTAAAACCTATTTTAGGAAAATATATAAAAAATATAGGAAATTTTTCTTTAAATTATAAAAGTTTATTCACCTACGATTTTAAAAGTCAGAAATTACATACTAGCTCAAAAATAAAAAGGTGTTATGTAAAAGCAAATTTAAATATTTTAAAAAAATTAAATTTAAAACCAGATATTTTAAATATTTATTTAGAACCTTCATATATCTCTTTTGATATTTTGCAAAAAAACGCAACTAAAATATTTATACCAAAATTTATAAGTATAAAACTTAATTTAAAAAGTCAAAATAGATATTTTAAAAATGCTTATTTAAAACTAGAAACAAAAAAACTTTTATTAAATATAGATAGTTTAAGGTATAAAAATAAAAATCTTAACCTAGATACGGATATGAAAATAGATTCTCAAAATTATCTTGGATATTTAAATAAGTTAAAAAAAATAAGTAAATTTTTAACTTTTAAGGTTTCTAATCCTAATATCAATGTAAATGTTAATATAAATAAATTAATCTATTCTTTTGAAGGCAAAAATAATAAAAGTTCTGTAGATCTAAAGCAACTTTATAATTATCTTTCAAAATATAACATATCTTTATCTTTAATATCTAAAAATCTTGTAAAAATAAAAGGTTCACTTTTTGAAATTTATGGAGAGTTGGAAGGAAATTTACCGGAAAATAATGTTATTACTTTAAAAAATTTAAGTGGAAGTTTTAATCTTCTTGGTTATAAATTTATTATATTAACTGGGGAAATAAAATTTAACGTTTTAAATAAAACGGGAAATATTAATCTTATTGCAAGTACAAAAAAAGATGATTTTTCCATTTTTTGTATAGTTAGTGGAAGTCTAAAAAATCCTCAGGTTACATTTATTTCTTACCCGTATTTGCCTCAAAATGAAATATTAAGTTTACTTTTAGGTTTTAAAAGTATAGAAGGAAACTATATAGAATATCAAACGAAATATTTTTCTATAAAACCAAAGTTTTCGGAAAATGTAGGATTTGAAGATTATGTAATATCCTTGTATATTCCTATAAGTTCAAAATTAATATTTGAATACAGTCGTCTTCTAGGAGGATATACTCTAGGTTATAACATTAAATATAAATTGACAAAAAATATTTTTATTTTATCTTCCTTAAAAAAAGAGGAAGATATTAATGTAATGGAGCTTGGAATTGGAATTGAAAAAAATATCTGGTAAGGAAGGAAGAATTTTAGAAGTATTAAAGGAAGCATTAAATATTTCTACAAATAAGGCTAAGGAACTTCTTGATAATTTTTTTGTTTATGTAAATAATAAAGTAGTTTATATTTCTTCTTATAAGGTAAAAAAGGATGATTTTATAGAAGTTTTATTATTTTTCCCAAAAAAAGAAAAGGGGAAAATTCTTTTTGAAAATGATGATTTCTTAGTTTTAGATAAACCTCCTTTCATAGATGTTTATGAACTTCAAAAAATCTACTATAAAAACTATAAAATTGTTCATAGATTAGATAAATTAACAAGCGGTCTTTTGATTTTTGCGAAAAATGAAAAAATAAAAAATGAATTTATAGATATTTTTAAAGAGAAAAAAATAAAAAAAGAATACAGGGCTATCGTATATGGTAAATTAGATAAATATAAAAAACTCAATTTTCCTTTGGATGGAAAAACGGCAATTAGTTATGTAAATCCCATAAATTTTAATCAAAATTATTCTTATTTAAAAGTAAATATTCTAACGGGAAGAAAACATCAAATAAGAAAACACTTAAGTTTAATTAAACATCCAATTGTTAAAGATGTAATTTATGGACCAAAAATAATTAAAGATAAAAGAATAAAAAAATTACCTCGTTTTATGCTTCATGCAAAATATCTTGAATTTTCATACAAGGGAAAAAATTTTAAATTTAATGCGGATTTACCAAATGATTTTCAGAATGCTTTGAAAGAATTAGAATTAGTTTAATAACTTTTCAACTTCCTTTTCTCCATAATCTTTTGGAAGATATTTATCAAATAACTCTTTAGCTAAAGTAGGCTTTGAAAAGTTATCTAAGTAATCTTGTAAAAATATTGCTGCGGCTATTGCATCTTCAATATTTTTGGATTTATTTTGTTTTTTTATTTCTAAAGCTTTTTGAGTAGTGAAATTTTCATCTACAAAATAGATAGGAACATTTATATTTTTATATTTCAAATAAAGATAAAGCTTTTTTATAAATTTTAAAATAATAAAGGCTACTTTCGTTAAATTTCCATCTTTATGAGATGGAAGTCCTACAATAAGCTCTTTTATATTATTACTTTTTATTATTTTTAAAATGTCCTCAAAAACCTCTTTATTTTTTCTATTTTCTTTTTTTATAAAACCTTTGGGAGTAGCGAGCATCCTATTTATATCACTAATAGCATATCCTATTTTTTTTATACCTACATCTAAGGCAAGAACCTTACCTTTGGAATTTTTATTTTTTTTTTCCATTTCTAATATTCCTTTGACTTATTTAATATTTCCATCAAAACTTTCTTTGCTTTTTCTATATTTTCTTTATTTATAGAAGGTAAGTTCAAAGAAGAATTTTCGTCTTTAAACAGCTTATCTGGGAATAAAAAATTTTCTTTTTTCTTTGTGTTTTCCATTAAGTTTTTATTTATAGTTTTTTCAATATAAATTTGAACCTTTTCATACAATTTTTCTAAAGATTTTTTATCTAAAGAATAACCCATATAGTAAAGAATTAAAATAATACCTACTGCAAGTAAAGTTAAAAACCTTATAAGTTTTCCTATAAAAGATATAATATAAGATAAAGTAAAGCCTAAAATTAATATACCTGCTACTAATAAGCCTGGATTATCTTTTATATTTTTAAAGTTTTCAAATATATCTGCCACAACTACTTTCCCACGTTTTTATTTGATTTTCTAATCAACTTTAAGTACACTTAAAAAAGCTTCTTGAGGAAGCTCTACTTTACCTATCATTTTTAATTTTTTCTTTCCTTCTTTTTGACGCTCAAGTAATTTTTTCTTTCTTGTAACATCTCCTCCATAGCACTTTGCAAGCACATTTGCTCTTAAGGGCGGAATTCTCTCACTTGCAATTATTTTACTTCCAATACCAGCTTGAATATTTACTTCAAAAAGTTGACGAGGTATAACTTCTTTTAATTTTTCAACCAAAGCTCTGGCCCTTTCATATGCTTTACTTCTATGAACAATTATAGATAAAGCATCTACTATCTTTTTATTTATATAAACATCAAGTTTTACTAAGTCACTCTTTTTATAACCAATATGCTCATAATCAAAAGAAGCATATCCTTTAGATACGCTTTTTAACTTATCAAAAAAGTCAAAAAGAATCTCTGCCATAGGCATCTCATACTCTAAACATACTCTTTGTTGAACACCTTCCCCAATATATTCAAATTTTTTAAGCTCTCCTCTTCTATTTTGACAAAGCTCCATAATAGGTCCTACATATTCTTCGGGAGTAATTATAGTAGCCCTGATATAAGGCTCTTCTATATATAAAATCTTTGAGACTTCTGGCATTTGGGAAGGATTATCTACGTAGAGAATATATTTTTCCTTTTCTTCTTCAGATGCCTTTTCATATCCTCTTAAAATTACTTTATATTTAACAGAAGGAGCAGTTACTATAACTGGAATATTAAAATGTCTTTCTAATCTTTCTCGGATAACATCCATATGTAAAAGACCTAAAAATCCTACTCTGAACCCAAAACCTAAAGCTGCTGAAGTTTCAGGCTCAAAGGTTAAAGCTGCATCATTTAATTTAAGTTTCATTAAAGCTTCTTTTAAGTTTTCAAATTGATCAGAATCTATAGGATAAATACCCGCAAAAACCATAGGTTTTGCTTTTCTAAATCCAGGACATGGCTCGCAGGTTGGATTTTCAGCATCTGTAATGGTATCTCCCACTTGAGCATCTTCTATATTTTTTATATTTGCTGCAACGTATCCAACTTCCCCAGCTTTTAACTCCTTAAGTTTTACAGGAAAAGGTCTATTTGTTCCAACTTCCACAACTTCAAAAACTTTATTATTGCTCATAAGTTTTATTTTTTGACCTGGTTTTATAACTCCATCAAATACTCGAATATATAAAACTACACCTTTATAATTATCATAATAAGAGTCAAATATTAAAGCTTTTAAAGGTTTATTTATATCTCCTTTTGGGTGAGGAATTTTTTTTATGATAGCTTCCATAAGTTTATCTATTCCAATTCCTTGTTTTGCAGATACTAAAATTGCGTCATCTGGATCTAAACCTAAAACCATCAAAATTTGCTCTTTAACCATTTCTATGTTTGCATTTGGAAGATCAATTTTATTTATAACCGGAATAATTTCCAAATTAGCCTCTAAAGCTAAATAAAAATTTGCAAGAGTTTGAGCTTCTATTCCCTGAGTGGCATCTATGACAAGCAAAGCGCCTTCACAAGCTGAGAGTGATCGAGAAACTTCATAAGAAAAATCTACATGTCCAGGGGTATCTATTAAATGAAGAGTATATTCCTTATTATCTTTCGCTTTATATTTCATTTGAACTGCATTTAATTTTATAGTTATACCTCTTTCCCTTTCAATATCCATTTGATCCAAAAATTGCTCTTGCATTTTTCTTTCATCTACAGTCTTTGTATATTCCAAAATTCTATCGGCTAAAGTACTTTTTCCGTGATCTATGTGAGCAATAATACAAAAATTTCGAATATATTTTTGATACTCATTAGATTTGCTCAAAGCCTTTTCCTCCATTTTTAATTTTCAAAAAACTTCTTTGTAACCAAAGCTTCTCCAATTAAAAATACGTTAATTCCAAGCGATTGCAAATATCTAATATCTTTTATAGATCTTATTCCACTTTCTGCAACAAAAACAAAGGGTATATTTTTTATAATATTTTTTATCTCTTCGTATACCGAAAGATTTGTACTAAAAGTTTTTAGATCCCTGCTATTAAATCCAAGGAAAATAGGAAGATTTTTTGGAAAAGTATTTAAAACCTCTAAAAGCTCATCTTTACTTGAAACTTCTACTAAGGGAGTTAAACCTTCTTTTATAGCTAAAAGAGAAAAATCTAAGGTTTTTTCTTTTAAAATTTTATATATAAGTAAAATCATACTTGCTCCAAGATATTTTGCAAGGTAAATTTGATAAATATCAATTACAAAATCTTTAAAAAGAGCTGGTTTACTAGTAGCTTCACTTACAGTTTTTAAAACACTATAATCTCCAAAGAAAAATGTTTTATCTGTTATAACTGAAATTGCAAAGGGATCTATGTTTTCTTCATAAAACTTTAAAATTTCTAAGGCAATTTCACTTTTATCTTTTCCCTTTAAAATATCTTTTATAAAAAGGCCTTTGGAAGGCGAACCAAATTTAATTTCTGCAATAATATTTTCTCTACCGCTTTTTAAATATTCAAAGGGATTTTTTGGAAAAATAGTTTTTGTTTTTTCTATTAAGAAATCTAATGGAAGTAAATTTTTTAACTCTTTAATTTCTTTTTTCTTTTTATTTACAATTTTAGACAAAATATCTTGAGAAATTTCAAAATGTTTTTTATATCCACCTTTAATATTTACTTGAGGAGAACGAGAAATCAAAAGCTCGCCTTCTTTAGAATTTTTTGTAATAACTGAACCTGCAGCAACTAAAGTATTTTCTTCTAAAACTACCGGGGATACTAAAGTGGTGTTTGAACCAATAAAAGAATTTTTTCCAATAAAACTTCTATATTTTTTAACTCCGTCATAATTACAAACTATAGTCCCAGCTCCTATATTTACATTTTCTCCAATATATATGTCTCCAAGATAGGATAAATGATTTGCTTTTGTTCCTTTTGAAAGATAAGCATTTTTTAGCTCTACAAAATTACCTACTTTTGTGTCATTTTCTAAATAGGAGTTTGGACGAATACGTGCAAAAGGTCCAATAGTAACGTTATTTTCTATTTTTGCTTTTTCTATATGAGAAAAAGGTAAAACCTTTACATTTTCTCCAAGTGAGCTTTCTATAATAAATGCAGGTCCATAAATAACACTGTCTTTACCTATTTTGCTATCTATCGTAATATAAACGTTTTTTTCATTATAAATACTTACCCCAACTTCAAGCATAAAATAAGTGTTTATTTTTTCTCTTAAAATCTCCTCAGCTTCAACAAGCTCCTTTCTATTATTTACTCCTTTTAAAATATCTGAGTTTTCTATAAAAATATCTTTTACTTTTAAACCCTCTTTTTGGAAAATAAAGATAAGATCAGTAATATAATACTCTTTTTGAGCATTTTCTGAAGATAATTTATCTATAAGCCTTAAAAGAGGTTCTACTTTTATTAAATAAATCCCAGCATTAACTAAATTAATTTTATAAATATTTTCATCTTTTATATCTTTTTCTTCTATTATCTTTATAAAACCATTTTTCTTAACTACTCTTCCATAACCGTTTGGATTTTTAAGTTTTACACTAACAAAACCAAGATCTATATCTTCTTTTAAATTTTCCAA
The DNA here is from genome assembly GCA_027002265.1 of Aquificota bacterium. Taxonomy (GTDB): domain Bacteria; phylum Aquificota; class Aquificia; order Desulfurobacteriales; family DQVG01; genus DQVG01. The sequence continues at coordinate 34,635 of JAMOTM010000071.1, forward strand.
AATTCTTTCTATAGTTTCATCGTCTATAAGAGGCATATCGGCATTTAATACTAAAATGTAATCATAATTCCTTAATTTTTCCAAAGATATTTTTAAAGCATGTCCAGTTCCAAGTTGTTCTTTTTGAAAAATGAAATTATTTTCTTTAAAGTTTTTAAAATACTTTAAAACACATTTTTTTACTTTTTCCGCTTTATATCCAATAACTACGTATATATCTTCAAAAGATAAATTCTTTGATAAAGCATACAAAGGATAAAAAATTAAAGGTTTAAACAAAACTTCGTGACAAGGTTTTGGATACTCACTTTTAAAACGCGTTCCTTTACCTGCCGCAAGAACTAAAGCTCCTATTTTCATGTTTTCCTCTTATGCAAAGTTTTAGGAGAATTTTATCATAAGGGAAAATTAGTAAATTAAAAATGTATATTATATGGGATTTAGGGATGTAGGACTTTATTTTTAGAATTGATAGGATGGATTATTGAAAATTTGAAAAATTATAAATAAAAAAGGTGGGGCTTGTAGCTCGTAGCTCAGGCAATTTAATGGCTGGGGCGGGAGGATTCGAACCTCCGAATGGCGGATCCAAAGTCCGCTGCCTTACCGCTTGGCTACGCCCCAACCGTTTAAATGGTGGCGAGGGGCGGAGTCGAACCGCCGACACACGGATTTTCAGTCCGCTGCTCTACCACCTGAGCTACCTCGCCATTCTGTAAGCCCCACCCTGCACTAGTAATTATATATAAAAATTTTTCTGTGTCAAGAATTTTTCATTTACTTACCCCGAATAGGTATGCAGATATTCCCCAGTTTAATATAAGAAAAGAAGCTGCCCTCCTGGTACTTAAAATATTAAGGGCAAAAAAAGGTAACAAAAGTTAAATACTTATAGACTTGACATACAAAACTTTGTGCTTATATATATATTACGGAAAATGGGGGTGATGTGGGTTCGACGGGAACGATGGGCCGCTAAGCGGCAGGCCGGGTTCGCCACCAAACCGTAAAAATGGTGGCAGAAAAACAACTGCCGAAGAAGAACTCGCTCTCGCGGCATAAGAAAAGATACGCCGCGACGTCCTCTTAAGGCCTGGGGGCGGTCTTAAGAGGGCGTGAGAGGATGCCCCCTAGCCTTGAAGGTTTGTGCCCGACCTTCAAGGTGAAACTTAAAGGGCACACCCCTTGAACTCTGCCGGCCCACGGGGCAGGTCAAGGGGGATATAAAAACCGTGGGCTAAGCCTGTAGATGCTTAGCGGCTCGCGTTCTCGGAAGCGGGTTCGATTCCCGCCACCTCCACCATTTAATTTAAAACCTCTAAAATTTCTTTCATCTCCTTGGGTAAGTCTATTTCAAACTTTAAAATTTCTCCAGTTCTTGGATGAGGAATTTCTAGTTTATAAGCACATAAAGCATGCATTTTATCTTTATACTTTTTTAAAATTTCTTTAAGCTTTTTATTTTCAATTTTTGAGAGCTTGAATCCATAAAGCTCATCATTTAAAATAGGAAAACCTAAAGAAGCTAAATGTGTTCTTATTTGATGAGTTCTACCCGTTATTAAATCACATTCAACAATAGAAACATCACTTTTTGGATATGTTCTTAAAACTTTTACAATAGTTTTAGCTTCTTTTGGATTGGAAGATTTATAAGAAAATTTAAGACGATTATTATCTTCTCTTCCTATAGGTAAAGCAATTTCTCCTAAACCATCTTTAAAAGTTATTTTATACTCGTTGTTCTTGTATCTTAAAACCTTTTTTAAATCCTTGGGAATTAGTCCTTGACAAATAGCAATATATTTTTTTTTAGCTTTTTTTTCTTGAAAAATTTGAGAAAGTTTTTGATGAGATTCTTTATTTTTAGCTATAACAAGAATTCCGGCTGTATTTTTGTCAAGTCTATGAACTATACCAGGTCTTAAAATAGAAGAAATATTTGCTTTTTTTAATTCCTCTTTATCAAACTCTTCTTTTGAAGAAAACTCTTTTAGAAAATTTTCTAAAGTTAATCCCTGTTTTTCAAAGTGATATAAAAGATAATTTAGTAAAGTATCCTCTACATGTCCGGGAGCAGGATGAACAACTAAACCAAAAGGTTTATTTAATACTAAAATATCTTCATCTTCATAAAGAATATCTAAATTTCCCTTTTTTGGTTTTAAACTTAAAGTTTCGGGTAAAGGTAAGGTATATAAAATCTCATCATTTAACTTTAATTTGTAAGAAGGCTTTGTTTTTTTGTTATTTACATAAACCTTACCTTCTTTTATTAAATCTTGAACTTGCTTTCGAGATAAGTTTTCAAGTTTTGAAAGAGCTATATCTAATCTTAAATCCTTTAAATTTTCATCTACTATAACTTTTTTCATTTTTCTTTGCTTTTTCCTCTTTTTTTAAAAAAGAAAATATATATAAAATTATTCCTAAGGTAATATATACATCTGCTAAATTAAAAGTAGGATAATGCCAGTTTCCAATATGAAAATCAATAAAATCAGTTACGTTTCCATATATAATTCTTTCTATTAAATTAGAAAATCCTCCAATTATAATTAAACCCAAGGAAAAATTTTTTATACCTTCTTTTTCCTTTATAAAGATATATATACAAAAAATCAAAAAGAAAAAAGGAAGCAAAATTGTGAAAATAGTATTTTTTTGAAAAAGAGAAAAAGCTACGCCTGCATTTAAGGCAAGTTTAAAGTTTAAAAATGGAAGTACTTTAATTGTTTGATAATGCGCATGAAAATAATATTTTGTTAGCAAATCTAAGCAAAGTAGAATTATAAGAAAAATATATATCATCTTTGATTATACCTTTCTTCTTCTTTCAATATCAGCCAGTTCCTTTTTGAAACGGTTTTTTATTTTATCCGCTTTTGCTTTTAAAAGATAATAAAAAAGTAAAGATATTATAGATACTCCTATACCAGCTGCAGTAGCTATAAGAGCATCCCCTATTCCTTTACTTACTTCAGAAATATTAGAAGTACCTTGCTGAGCCATAGTATGAAAAGAAATCATAATTCCAAAAATTGTTCCTAAAAGTCCAAATAGAGGTCCCAAAGTAGTACATAAAGCTAAAATCCAAAGTCGGGAATATAAATAATCTTCAAGTTCATAATAAGCTGCCTCTGGAGAAATAAAATTGTTTTTGACATCGGATAAAAGCTTATATATATATCCTTGAGCTTGAACTAAAGATAAAAATTTCGATATGGCTACAAAAATAGTTATAAAAAATAAAAGAGCTAAAGAGTAAAATACAAATTTATGTAAAAAAGAATATGTTACAGCTATTTCCATAAAGTTCCTCCTAAAGATATAAATCTTTTTCTAAACTTTATTTTTTAGGTACATAACTAAAAGTTTGTAAGTAAGATTATAGTAAATAATAAATAAAATGCTTAAAAGCAAAAGAATTATACTATTTTCTTTAAATATATATGCTAGCACTTGAAAGGGGGATATCCAAAATAAAATAAATATAGTAGTTAAAGGATTAGCTAAAAACTTTATTTTTTCTTGAATCTCCGTATAGTGTTTCAAAAATTCTAAAATGTTTTTCTTATTCAAATTAGAAGTGTATTTTCTTCTTAAAAATTTTTTTATAGCCTTATATACTAGCATATGAAAATGATAGGAATCCGGTTTAAAAGGTGAAGTTCCTCTTTTAAGTTTTCTTTTTATAGAAAAAATTACTTCATATATAGGGTACAAAAGAACTAAAAAAGGATAAAAGGCACTTACGGAGGGAATTAAATTTTTTATTAAAATACAGAGAAAAGAGAAAATATAACCCAAATAGTATGCTCCTCCATCGCCTAAAAATATAAATCCAAAAGGGAAATTTAAAATGAAAAAACCTAAAATTACAAAAATCAAGCTTGTTATAACATCTAAAAGGAAAAAATTTTTATAAGTGTATACTGTTAATAAAAAGTTTGTTAAAGCTACTAAGCTAAAACCGGAAGCTAATCCGTTAAATCCATCTATTATGTTTATAGCGTTTGTAAATCCTAAAATTCCAATAAAAGTAATAATTATGCCTACTATCTTTGGTAAAGCTATAAAATCAAGATTTGAAACATAAAGATTTGTAAGGAAAATTCCTAAAATTGCGGATAAAGAAATTAAAAATAGTCGAATTTTGGGAGAAAGCTCTTTATTTATATCACTAAAAACTCCTGAAATGAAAGCAGGCAAAGCAGAAAAATTTAAAAGGTTAAAGATTTTTAAATAAAAAGTTCCAAAAATTACGCCTAAGTATATTCCTATTCCTCCAAGACGGGGAACCGGATGAGTATGATACTTTTGAGCCCCTTTAAGATTTTTATCTAGAAAATCAGGAAACTTATAGGAAATAATAATTATAGTTAGGGAAACACAAAATGATATTAAAAAAACTAAAAAATATTTTATAAGAAAATAGGATGGCTTTAAAAAGATTAATTTTTGTAGCATTTTAAATTAATACCCTATTAACTTCTTTTATATCCGTTAAACCTTTTAATATTTTTTCCTGCGCATCTAAAATTAACGGATAATATAACTTGTTTTCAAAAGCATATCTTTTTATATTTTCAATAGGACTGTCTTCAGCTATCATATGTTTTATTTTATCATCAAAAAATAAAAATTCATAAACGGCAATTCTACCCATGTAACCTGTATTTAAACATTTTTCGCATCCCTTAGCTTTGAAAAGTTTTATTTTTTTATCTTTCAAAACTTTTGCTTTTTCTTTTCCGAAAATTAAACTTAGCTCTTCAAAACTTGGTTCATATTCTTCTTTACAATAAGGGCATAACTTTCTTACTAATCTTTGAGCAATAGATAAAAGCATAGCAGAAGATATCATATAAGATTCTATTTCCAAATCTTTAAGTCTAGGAATAACTTCTAAGGCTGTATTTGTATGCAAAGTAGATAAAACTAAATGTCCTGTTATTGCTGCTCTTACAGCAATTTTTGCACTTTCTTTATCTCGAATTTCTCCAATCATAATAACATCCGGATCTTGTCTCAAAATACTTCTTAAAGCTTTTTCAAAAGTAAATCCAATTTCGCTTTTTACTTCTACCTGATTTATACCTTCTATTTGATACTCCACGGGATCTTCTACGGTAATTATATTTTTATCTTCTCCCTTTATTTCATTTAAAAAAGCATATAAAGTTGTGGTTTTCCCTGAACCTGTTGGTCCAGTATTTAAAATCATACCGTAAGGACTTTTAATAATTTTTTTTACCCTTTCTTCAAGATGAGAAGGAATTAAAAGATCTTTAAAAGATAAAATTCCCTCATTTTTATATAAAAGCCTTAAAACAGCTCTTTCTCCAAAAACTGTAGGAAGAATAGAAACTCTAATATCTATTTTTTTTCCATCTTTTTGATATAAAATTTTTCCATCTTGAGGAAGTCTTTTTTGAGCTATATCAAGTTTCGCCATTATTTTAAGTCGAGTAATAACTGAAGACATATCTTCTTTTGGAATTTTTTTTATGGTATGTAAAACTCCATCTACTCTTATTCTAACTCTCATAAATTTTTCAAAAGGTTCAAAATGAATATCACTCGCTTTGTGGCTAATAGCTAAATTTAAAATGTCATTAATAAGCTCCACTATGGGGCCTGAGACATCTTTGTCTTCCTTTTCATCTTCCTCAAATTCTACTTCTTGATTTAAAATTTCCTCTAAAAATAATTTTTCAAATTTGCTTTTGTCTATTAAAGTAACCTTAATAGGTTTTTGAAATTTAAGTTCTAAATAAGCTAAAACCTCCTCTTCCGGAGGTTTTGGAGAGTATATATACACATAATTTTCATCTTCCTTATAAGGTAGAATTTGATTTACTTTTAAAAACTTTTCACTTAAAGTTTTTAACATAAGGAAACTCCAAAAATGAAAATAAATTATGAAAATATAGTAAGTTATATTATATTACTTTCTATTTTTTTCCTCTTTTATGGATGTAATTTAAGTGTAAAAACTTATCCAAAAAGGTCATATAAAATTTTATATTGCTATAAAGTGAAAGGGAAAAGATACTGCGTAAAAGATGTTCCAGTAGGTTATACCCAAGTTGGTATAGCTTCTTGGTATGGTCCAAATTTTCATGGAAAAAAAACTGCCACAGGTGAAATTTATAATATGTATGATTTAACTGCAGCTCATAAAACTCTTCCTTTAAATACATATATAAAGGTAATAAATCTCGAAAACGGAAAAAGTGTTGTAGTTAGAGTAAATGATAGAGGTCCCTTTGTAAAAAATAGAATTCTTGATTTATCTTATGCCGCCGCAAAAAAACTTGGTATAACAAAAAAAGGAACTGCCTTAGTAAAAATCATTGTTTTAGGAAAAGAAAAAAAATTTAATTATAATTCAAATAATAAAAACTTTAGAAACTTAAAAAAATTAAAGTTCTATTCTTATAAAACACTAGAAAAAATTCTAAAAAAATATAAAAATAAAAAAGTTATTTTGGCAGTAGCCTCCTACAAAAGTTACTACTATGCTTTAAAAAAATATAAATATCTTAAAAGAAAAGGTTTTAAAGTATTTCTTAGAGAATACAATGATAAAATTTTAGTCTTAATAGGGCCTTATAAAATAAACTACGTTTTAAAAAGATTGTATAAGTGGAAAAAATATGGTTTAAGGAGATATAGTATTATTTTTATATTTTAACTAAAATTAAAATATTAGAATCTTTGTCAAGGGTAGATAAAGAGCTCAAAATATTTTAAAGTAAAACCTCATTTATTAAAATGATTTTTAAGATCTTCTATTTATATCTTTTAAGAGTATAGAAAATTTGCTTATGAGAGCAAGGTATTTTACTATAAAACCAAGAAAAGAATAGATAATGCTAAAATATACTTTCGAAATTTCAATATGAGGTTGCTTAATTGCAGGATAATAAAAATAAAAAGGATCAGATAGATAATAGAAATACAGAAAAAAATTATCAATTTTATCCTCCTTATCCTTATATGGAACCTTACATAGAAGATGATGAAATCGATTTATATGAGCTTTATTTAGTTCTAAAAAAACGGAAAAAAATTATTTTCAAAACCGTTCTTGCTTTTCTAATTTTTGCTATTTTATATCTTGTTAAAACCACTCCCTTATATAAAGCCTCTTCAACGATAGTACCTTTATCTTTATCACCTACATTTTCTTTAGCTTCTTTAGCAACTATAGCTTCTAATTTTGGAGTAAGCATTTCTAGTAGAACTTCTCAAAATATTCTAGAAGCTGTGCTAAATTCTAGAGAACTTCGAGAAAAAGTTATAGAAAAAGTCAATTTAATGCCATATTTTTACAACGAAACAGCTTTGAAAAAATCTTTCGTGTACAAAATAAAAAAAAGTATAAAAAATCTTTTTCATATAAAAACAAAACCACCTACTATCCATGAGATAGCAGATAGTACCTTCAAAAAGTATATTGATATAAGTAGCGATAGAAAGGTTGGAACCATAAGTATTAATACTTATTTTAAAGATCCTATATTAGCTTATAAAATAAATATTGCAGTTTTAAATATAACTCAAGATATTATTAATAAAAAAACTTTTACTTTAGCTAAACTAGAAAGGATATATCTTGAAAAACAATTAAAACAAGCTGAGGAAAGTTTAAAAAAAGCAGAGAAAGCATTTTTTGATTTTGTAAAGAAATATGAAATAATGTATGGAATAATAGATGTAAAAGATCAAACTTCTTTTACCACAAATGAATATGCAAATTTAAAAGCTCAGCTTTTATCTTTACAAGCAAAACTTAAAGCTATGAAAGAATTTTATACCTCAAATGATCCTAAGGTAAAAGCTGTAGAGAGTCAAATAGCATTTATAAAAGAAAAAATAAATAAGATTTTAAAAAGAAAAAAAGAAAATATTAGCCCAGAAATTCCCTTTATGTTAACTCCCGATTTAGCAAAGAAATATATAAATTTAAAAAGAAATTTAGAAATAGCTCAAACTATATACATAATTTTAAGGAAACAATATGAGATTGCGAAAATTCAAGAACAAAAAGAAAAAATAGCTTTTCAAGTTATAGATAAACCTTATGTACCTTCTTATCCAGCTAAGCCTAAGAAAAAACTGATTATAATCGTAGCTTTAATTTCCGGTTTATTTTTTGGAGTATTTTTAGCTTTCTTTAAAGAGTGGTGGGAAAATATAAAAAAAGAGCATGAAAATAAAGAGGTAAAAACATGAAAAAGTTAATTTCTTTTTCCTTATTTTTTTGGTTTAGCTTTTAGTCAAAGTGTTACTCTCCCAGGAACCAATTTAAGAGCAAGCACCTTAGTGCCTTCAAGTTCAGCTTCTAGAAGTCAATCCTCAGAGGCGCCATTTTCTCAAGGTTTCAACTTAGAAGGAAAATCTTTAAACCCTCAAAATTTAAATCTTCAAACTTTAGAAAATAAAATAAATAATATTGAAAGTTCAAAAACTTCAAAACAAAATAATATCCAAAAAAATAAAGGTAATATTGAAATTATAAAGGGAGCAATAACAAACTCTTCTGTAAGTAAATTGGAATATAGTTACAATCTAGCTATAAAAAATGTTTTTAATATTACTCCAAATTTAAAACAGTTTGGATATGATATATTCAAAAGTTCTCCAAAAGAGTTTATTTCTATTATTGATTACTCAAATTATATAGTTGGACCAAAAGATATTTTAAGCTTATATGTTTGGAATATCCCTGAAGGGGCCTATCCAAATTATCTAGAATTAAAAGTAGACAATAGTGGAAAAATATATCTTCCAAAAATAGGTGTTATTTATATAGCTGGAAAAAATATTAAAAAGAGAAAAAATATAATAAAAAGAAAACTCAAAAAATATATAAAAAATCCAAAAATAGATTTATTTATAAAAAACCTAGAAAAATTTCTATTATTATTTCAGGAGAAGTTAATAAACCCGGAACTTATAATTTATCTTCTTTAAACACTCTTTGGGATGCTTTAAATTTAGCCGGAGGTATAAAAAAAAGTGGAAGTTTGAGAAAAGTATATTTAATAAGAAAAAAGCGCGGGAAAATAAAAAAATATTCTTTTGACTTTTACTGTCTTTTGGGAGTTCAAGATAAAGATTGTTTAATAAAAATTAAACCCTCAAGATTTTTATTTAAAAAGCGGAGATATTATATATATTCCACCTATATATAATACTTTCGCTACTGTGGGCCAGATTAAAAGATCATTTATTTTCGAATATATAGGAAATTTAAGTTTAAAAAAAGCTTTAAAAAATTATGGAGCAGGCCTATCTCCATTTGTAAATAAATATAATGTAGCTATTTTGAGACAAAAAAATGATGGAAGTTATTATGTTTTTAGAATATTTAAAAATATTTCAAAAATTCTATCCAATATAAAAATAAAAGATGGAGATATTATTTATATTTCAGAAAACAAAATTCCTGCACAAAATTCAGTATTTGTAAAAGGGGAAATTTTAAATCCAGGAATTTATAATCTTAATGATGTTAAAGATATTTATGCTCTTTTAAATTCAGTTAAGTTTACGCCCAATACAAACCTAGAATTCGCAATTATTAAAAGAGTTACTAGCTTTGGGGAAGTACTTTTTACTTTTTCCCCAAAAAAAAGTTTTAGAAAAAAAAGAAAACTTCTCGTTAAGACCTTATGATGAAATTATATTTTTAAATAAATATTTCAAACCACCTATTTTAATAAGTGGAAATGCCCTAAAAACATCAAAAATAGTAAGATATTATGAAAATGTTACATTAAAGGATGTTTTAAATACTAAAAACTTAAAACATAATGATATAGACAACATTAGAGTAATTTTAGATACAGGAAAAACTAAAAAGGTTTTTCTTTATAAAGATATTTATAAATCAAATTCAAATTTCGGAAATATAAAATTAATTCCAGGTGAAAAAATATATATTGTTTATAATCCTGGTATTAATTACGCTAAAGTATCTCTATGCGGGGCTGTAAAAAAACCCGGAGTATACAAAATAACAAAAAATACTACCTTATATGACGTTTTAAAGGAAGCTGGTGGTTTTGATGATAACGCTTTTCCACAAGGTATCATTATTTTAAGAAAATCTATTGCTGAAACTCAAAGGAAATATTTAGATATTACTCTTCTAAAATTAAAACTTTATTTACAAAATTTTGCTATAGAAAATTTAGCTTCTACTCAAGAAAATACTAAAACTAATATTTTGGCTATTATCAATACTCAAATGGCTTTAATAGATCAAATAAAAAATAAAGAAGTTTTAGGAAGAATTTTAGGTTTAAAAATTCCAAATAATCTAGAAAAACTAAAAAATTCTCCTTATAACATAAGATTAGAAGATGGAGATAAGATATATGTTCCTGTCAAACCTAGTGCAGTTTTTATCTTTGGTGCAGTAAAAAAAAGTGGTGCTTTTTACGTTAAAAATAAAGTTAAGTTGAAAAAAATTATTAACCTTGCTGGAGGATATTTAAATTCTGCGAATAAAGACGAAATTTATATTATAAAACCAAATGGAACTGTAGTAGCCGCAGATAATTTAGGATGGTTTAAAAGTATAGAAAATATATATGTTTATCCTGAAGATGCAATTGTAGTTCCTTATAAACTTGAGATTAGAACACCTATTTTAACTTTAGTTAAAGATATTACTCAAATTCTTTATCAAAGTGCCTATACTTTTTACCTATTAAAATAAATTTAAATAATTGGCCCTAGTTTTAACTGGGGCCAATACCTTAATATCTTTAAAATTTTATTTGTTTTTCCGAACAATTTCCGTTGCTGATACATTTAAAATAGTTGTAGTATCAGGAATATTTATTTGAATAATTACAATTTAAAAGAAAATAGAAAAATATTTATAGAATTTTTAAAAATGTTATAAAAATTTATATTTTCACTTAAGAATAGCTGCGAAGAAAAAAAAAGATTTAATTCCTTTGAAAATCTATTATTATCTTGTTACGAAAATATTACAGAGATTTCAAAACCTCAAAGTCATCTTACTTGATCTGATATAAAAAGATCAAACATAAAAAAATAAAAAAAGGGGCTCCTAAGCGAGCCCCCTAGATTTTATTTATCTTCTTTATTTTCCTTCTTTCCGTCTTTTTTATCTTCCTTTTTTTCTTTTAAATCTACTTTTTTGGCTTCTGGAATTTCACCCTTTTCAACTTTAAAAGTAAACTCATCTTTATCTTCATTGTAGTCTACTACAACGGTATCGTAATCTTTTACTTCACCCTTTAAAATCTTTTCAGCAAGTGGAGTCTCAATAAGTTTTTGAATAGTTCTTCTTAAAGGTCTAGCTCCAAATTCTGGAACATAACCTTTTTTAGCAATTGCTTTTTTAGCTTTTTCAGTGAGCTTAACTTTAATTCCTCTTTCTTCTAAACGTTTGTTAATTTGCTTAATAAGTAAATCTACAATTTTGATAATTTCTTCTTCAGAAAGTGGATGGAAGATAATAATTTCATCAATTCTATTTAAAAATTCTGGTCTAAATCTTCTTTTGAGCTCATTCATAATTTGTTCTTTTATTTTGTCATAGTTCTTTTCAAATTCTTCCTTAGAAAGATTCATTAAGTACTCGCTACCTACGTTAGAAGTCATAATAATTACAGTATTAGAAAAGTCTACTGTTCTACCTTTAGAGTCTGTAAGTCTACCGTCGTCAAGTATTTGTAAAAGAATATTAAATACGTCCGGATGAGCTTTTTCAATTTCATCAAGTAAGATTACAGAATATGGTTTTCTTCTTACAGCCTCAGTTAAAATACCTCCTTCCTCGTATCCTACATATCCCGGAGGTGCACCTATAAGTTTAGAAACTGCATGTTTTTCCATAAATTCACTCATATCTATTCTAATCATTGCAGAGTCATCTCCAAAGAGGTACTCTGCAAGTGTTTTTGCAAGCTCAGTTTTACCTACCCCAGTTGGTCCTAAAAAGAGGAATGAACCAAGAGGTCTTCTATGTGGAGAAAGTCCAGCTCTAGCTCTTCTAATAGCTTCAGAAATAGCCTTAATAGCTCTTTCTTGTCCAATAACTCTTTTGTGAAGCTCATCTTCCATCTTAAGTAATTTTTGAACTTCTTCTTCTTTAAGCTTAGATACTGGGATACCTGTCATTTCAGAGATAACTTCTGCAATGTCGTCTGCAGTAATTACAGGTTTTTTCTCCTTACCTTCTTCCACAGTTTCTTCTTTTTTCTTTTCAAGTTCTTTTAGTCTTTCTTCAATTTTCTTAATTTTCTTTTTAAGTTCAGCAGCTTTTTCAAATTCTTCGTTTTTCACAGCTTTATCAAGTTCTTCTCTTAATTTTTCAAGCTCTTCTTTTAATTTAATAACTTCTGGATTTTGTTTAGATAATGCAAATCTTTTTCTTGCACAAGCTTCATCTAAAACATCAATAGCTTTATCTGGTAAGTATCTTCCTTGGATGTATTTTTTAGAAAGTTTAACTGCTGCTTCAATAGCCTCATCGCTAATTTTTACATTATGATGCGCTTCAAGTTTTGGTCTTAAACCTTTAAGCATTTCAATAGCTTGTTCTATAGTTGGTTCATCTACATATACTGGAGCAAATCTTCTTTCGAAAGCTGGATCTTTTTCAATGTGTTTTCTATATTCATCTATAGTTGTAGCTCCAATTACTCTAAGTTCACCCCTTGCAAGAGCAGGTTTTAAAATGTTTGCTGCATCCATTGCTCCTTCTGCACCACCTGCTCCAAGAACGGTATGAAGTTCATCGATAAAGAGGATAATATTTCCTTCATTTTTTACAGCATCAATAACTTGTTTAATTCTTTCTTCAAAATCTCCTCTATATCTTGTTCCTGCAACTAAAGAAGCAAGGTCTAAAGCTAAAATTCTTTTATCTTTAAGTTCATCTGGAACTTCACCTTTTGCTATTTTTTGAGCTACTCCTTCTACAATAGCAGTTTTACCTACTCCAGCAGGTCCTACTAAAACTGGATTATTTTTAGTTCTTCTACAAAGAATTTGCATAACTCTTTTAATTTCTTGGTCTCTACCGATAACTGGATCTAATTTTCCTTCCTCTGCAAGTCCAGTTAAATCTACACAATATTTTCTTAAAACTTCTGGAAGTTTAGTGCTTCTCTTTCCTCTACCTTTAATATTTCTAGATACTTTTTCTCTTCCTTCTCTGAATTTTCTAATAGCTTCTAATACTTTTTCCTTACTAAGGCCAAGCTTTGCAAGAATTCTATATGCCATTCCTTCTTGAACATCAAATAAAGCTAAAAAGAGGTGATCCACATCTACACTATGGCTTTTAAATTGTTTTGCATAATCTAAAGCAATATCTAAAACTTTTTTCAAAGTTGGAGTGATATAAATTTCTTCGTATCCTGCTTGAGGAGTTGGAATTCCTAAAGCTCCCATACGATCAACATGTTCTCTAATAAACTTCTTAACTCTAACTGGATCATATCCTAATATTTCCAAAATATCTAAAATTGGGGAACCTGGAATTTCTACCAAAGCTAAAAGTAAATGCTCAGTATCCACATAGTTGTCCCCTAGTCTTGCTGCAATCTCTTGCGCTAATATTAAAGCTTCTTTTGCCCTTCCTGATAAAACGTCCCACATATTAAAAACCTCCTATTTTAATTTTTTTAAAAGTTCGTCAAAATCTAAAGATTTAAAAGAAGTTTCTTTTAAAGTCTCTAAGAGACTTTCGAAAGTCTCTTTATCTAACATATTTTTTAAAATGGTAAATATAGTTAAAATATCTTCTTCCAATTTTAAAATTTCCTTAACTCCAGCTATATTTATACCTTTTTCCCGTGTTAAATAAACAATCCTTCTTATTTTCCTAAACTCTCTTTCCGAATAAAGTCTTGTTTGTCCTTCAGTTCGAGCAGCTTTAATCAAACCTTCCTTTTCATAAAATCTTAAAGTTTGAGGATGCACCCCCACAAGCTTTGCTACAATACCTATCATATAAACTGGTTTTTTTTCATCTATCATTTTTGGAAGCCTCCTGGCTTTAAATTTAATGATTAAAAAAATATTGTCAATAATCTAAAATAATTTTTTAAATAAATCTAACAGAATTTTATAAAATTTCCATAAATTTCGCAAAAAACGTAAAATTTTTGTAAAATTTCTTTATCATTATTTTTAAAAGTTTGAATCTTAAGGGGGAATTTTAAAATGATAGAAATTCGTTGGCACGGTAGAGGTGGGCAAGGGGCAGTAACAGCTTCAAAAATCTTATCTTCTGCAGTTATAGCTGAAGGATCATACTCTCAAAGTAATCCTGACTATGGAGCTGAGCGTTCTGGAGCGCCTCTTAGAACATATAATAGAGTTTCTAAAAAACCTTTAACCTTACATTGTATGGTTACAAATCCAAATATTGTTGTTGTTATAGATCCAACTTTACTTGATGAAGTAGATATCTTAGAAGGAACAGACGAAAATGCAATTTTAATTATTAATACATCTTTAAGCCCAAAAGAAATTAGAGAAAAATACAATATAAAAGGAAGAAAAATATATACTTTAAATGCAACCGATATTGCTTTAGAAGAAATTAAAAGACCAGCTACAAACATTCCTATGCTCGGAGCTTTAGTTAAAGTTCTTTACGAACTTGAAGGGTTACCTAAACTTGAAACTGTAGAAAATGAAGTAAAAGAAACTTTTGGAAAAAAACTTTCTCCAGAAGTTTTGGAAGGAAATTTAAGAGCTTTAAAAAGAGGTTATAACGAGCTAATATCTGAATAAAGGAGGATTTTTTCATGTGGGAATTAGGAGCAGTTATTCCTTATCCAGGAAATTCTAAAGAATATAAAACTGGAAACTGGAGAACTTTTAAACCCGTTTTACATAAAGATAAATGTATCAACTGTATGATTTGCTTTATGGTGTGCCCAGACAGCTCTATTATTGTAGAAGATGGAAAAATGATCGGGTTTGATTATGACCATTGTAAAGGATGTGGTCTTTGCGCATACGAGTGTCCCAAAGATGCTATTGAAATGGTAAAGGAAAGGGGGTAAGTAATGGCAGTTATTTTGTTTAAAGATAGAGTAGTAAGACCTTTAACTGGAAATATGGCTGTTTCGGAAGCTATGAGACAAATAAATCCAGATGTCGTTGCAGCTTATCCAATCACACCTCAAACTGAAATTATGCAAATATTTTCTTCTTTCGTTTCCAATGGATATGTAGATACTGAGCTTATCACTGTGGAAAGTGAGCATTCTGCGCTTTCCGCATGTGTAGGGGCTTCTTTATCTGGAGCAAGAGCTATGACTGCAACCGCAGGGCCAGGTCTTGCTTTAATGTGGGAAATTTTAAGTATTGCATCTGGTATGAGAGCTCCAATAGTATTAAATCTTGTAAATAGAGCTCTATCTGCACCTATTAATATACATTGTGATCATTCAGATGCAATGGGAGCAAGAGATCAAGGATGGATTCAAATTTTTTCAGAAGATGCTCAAGAGGCTTATGATCACCTAATTCAAGGGGTAAAACTTGCTGAAAAACTTTATTTGCCAGTAATGTCTTGTATGGATGGATTTATAGTTTCTCATGCTATAGATAGAGTATCTATGCTTGCAGATGAAGAAGTAAGAGAATTTGTGGGAGAGTACTCTCATCCTTATCCAATGCTTACAAAAACTGTAACCCATGGCCCAATTGCCATGACAGATTCTTATATGGAATTTAAACATCAACAAAGACTTGCAATGGAGGAAGTAGAAAAAGCTTTAAATGAAGTAAGTAAGGAGTATAAAGAACTTTTAAAATCTAAGGGAAATTTAGAAGATTGGGAAATAGAAAAAAGAATTTTAAAGTTTGTGGAACCTTATAAAGTAGAAGATGCAGAAATAGTTTTGGTAGCCATAGGTTCCGCAGCAGGAACTATAAAATATGTTATAGATAAGTTAAGAGAGGAAGGAAAAAAAATAGGCCTTGTAAAAATAAAGGTATTTAGACCTTTTCCTTATGAAGAACTTGCAAAATATTTAGAAAATGCAAAGATAATTGGAGTTTTAGATAGAGCAGAAACTTTTGGAGGCAAAGGAGGACCTTTACTTTCTGAGGTTTTAACTGCACTTTATCTTAAAGGAATTTTCAAACCAATTAGAAACTTTATTTATGGCCTTGGAGGAAGAGATTTTAATATTATTCACGTAAAAGAAGTTGTTGATATTTTGGAAAGAACTTTAAAAGGAGAAAACACTCCATTTTTAAACTATATTAATTTGAGAAAAGATTATTTAGAGTCTTTAAAATAAATATGGGCCGGGTTCATTCCCCGGCCCATTAAAAAGATATATAACGCTTACATTTAATTATTCACTACCCGAATTATCCTCTTTTTCTTTCTTATTTTCTTCCTTTTGAAGAATTTCCTTAACATATCTTAAAAGATCTTCTATACCTTCTCTTGTTACACTTGAAATAATAAATAAAGGTAAATTTTTCTCCTTTGCGTAATTTTTCAGTTTTTTTAATTTTTCCTCATCCCAAAGAGCATCTTTTTTTGTAGCAACTAAAATTTGTTTTTTAGATGCTAATTTTGGAGAGTATTCATGAAGCTCTTTATTTATTTTTTCTATTTTTTCAATAGGGTCTTCATAATCGCTTATGTCTACAAGATGAAGTAAGATCTTACATCTTTCTACATGTCTTAAAAATTCATGACCTAAACCCTTCCCTTTACTAGCTCCTTCAATAAGACCCGGAATATCTGCTATTACGAAAGAATATCCGTCTATACTTGCAACTCCAAGATTTGGAACTAAGGTAGTAAAAGGATAATTTGCAATTTTAGGTTTAGCTTTAGTTACTACAGATAAAAATGTACTTTTACCCGCATTTGGCATACCAAGCAAACCTACATCTGCAATTAGTTTAAGTTCAAGTTCTAATGTTTTTTCTTCTCCTTTTTCTCCTTCTTCCGCCCAATCTGGGGCTTGGCAAGTTGGAGATGCAAAGGCAGCGTTACCTCTTCCACCTCTTCCACCCTTTGCAACAACTACTTTTTGTCCCGGTTTAGTTAAATCTGCTAATACTTCACCCGTATTTGCATCTTTTATAACGGTTCCTACTGGAACCTTTACAATTAAATCTTTTCCAGATTTTCCAGCTTTTTTATTTCCAGAACCATGTTGTCCTCTTTCGGCTTCCAGACGTTTTTTATACTTAAAATCTAAAAGCGTTTTCATATTTGGATCTGCCACAAAAACTACATCTCCACCCTTTCCACCATCTCCTCCAGCTGGGCCTCCTCTGGGAACATACTTTTCTCTTCTAAAAGCTACACAGCCATTTCCGCCATCCCCAGCTTTAACTTCAATTTTTACTTTATCTACAAATTTCATCTTTCCCTCTTTTTTTTTAAATTTGAAATAAAATAAAATTGTAGTATATTATTCCTGTCTTTAAAATTATAAGGAGCTTAAAAAATGTCAATTTTAGAGTACTTTTCTTTTGATTTTGTTAGATTCGCATTTATCTCATGCTTACTTTTATCTATAACTTCACCAATTTTAGGAGTATTTTTACTTTTAAGAAGACTTTCTTTTTTTGGGGCAGGACTAAGCCACCTATCTTTTGCAGGAATAGCCTTAGGATTTTTGTTAAAAAAAGATCCCATTTTAACTTCAAGTATATTTACTAGTTTTCTAGGGGTTCTAAGTTATTATATATATATAACAACAAAACTTCCTGGAGATATTTTAATTTCTATATTATTTTCTCTAGGACTTGCCCTTGCAGTATTTATCCTAGGAATTATAAAGAGTCTTGGAAGTACCATATTTTCCTATCTTTTTGGAAGTATACTTTTAGTAACAAAAAAGGATTTAGCAATAATTTTTATTTTTTCAATAATAACTTTACTATACTTTTTCGTTTTTAGAAAAGCAATTACTATTTCTTTGCTGTCTCGAGAACTTGGAAAAGTTTATTTTAAAAAATTAGACTATATTGAGCTTGGTTTCATATTTTTAAGTAGTTTATTTGTTGTGTTTACAATAAAGATTGTTGGTATTATCTTATCTACTAGCTTCTTAGTTATACCTTCCCTTTTTGGACTTATATTTGGAAAAAGTTTAAATCAAGCTATAGTTTTTGGAATTTTATTTGGAGTATTTTCAAGTTTTTTAGGACTCATATTCTCTTTATATTTAAATGTCCCCCCAGGGGGGACAATAGTTCTTACGATGACTATACTTTTAAAGTTTTTTTATCTCTTCAATTACTTTTTTAACCGCTTCTTCAAAAAGACCTTCAGTTAAATTAGGTAATTGAGTTTTAACTAAATCTCTAACAACTTTTTCAAGTTCATTATCTGGTAAATTTTTAAATTCTTTAGCCGTTTTAAGAGGTATTTTTATATATTCAAACTCCATTCCTACTCTTCCGGTTCCTTTACATACTGGACAGGGAACAACCTTTGCACCTTCTTTTAAAACTTCCGGATTTTGATCAGCAGATATTGCTATATAACCAGTTCCATTACATCTTGGACAAATTTCTCCTTCCTTTATTTTTATAGGAATAACTAATGCCATATTTTACCTCCGTAAAGTATAAATTTCAAAATAGCCTTACTTTTATTATAACATCTACAATTTTTAAAATTAAAACTATTTATATTTACCTATAAATATATTTTATAATTTGTAATATTTATGAAAATTAAATGAAAATCAAAAACTAAACTTTTAGTAAAAGTTAGGGGTTTAAATTGATTGTAAACTTAATAAATTTTTTTATATCATTTTCAATGGGTTTTGAAATTAGGTTTTTGAATATAAAAAATAAAGTTAGAGCTTTAATGTACAGGGATAAATATAGTAGAAAACTAATTATCTATTATAAATATAGAGGAAAAAGAAAAAGATTTATATTTTTTAATCCAAAAAAATATATTAAAATAGGGAAATATCGCATAAATACTTATACGTTAAGATATAAAAATACAAAGCCAAAGATTTATCATGTTCATACCCTTTTGAAAGCTTTAAAATTTCATCCAAATATGATTTCTGTAACTATATATCAACCAATATTTTATTGGAAAAATCAAAAAAGACGTATAAAAAGTTTAATATTAGAATATAACTTTCCTTCTATTATATGGTTTGAAAGAAGAAATTTTGTGGGAAAATTTGGAAAACTAAAAGTCTTTCGTTCATATTTCTATAAATGGGACTTTTTAGTATATTATTATTTAAAATCTAAAGAACCACTTGCAGTATATCTTATCAAAGATAAAAAAAATAAGAGAGAATACCTAATAGATGTAGAAAATAACATATGTTGGAACTTAAATTATGTATATCCCGTTAGGTGTAATATAGAAATATATTAGCTTTATTTTGGAGGTAATTTTTAGATGTTAAGAAAGTTTAAAATAAATAAATTGCTTTTCATACTCTTTATACCCTTTCTACTTTTTTCTTGTTTCTTAAAAAAACCTAAAGTAAATCAAAATAAAAAGAAAATAGAGAAAAATGTTTATAATAAAACCTCAGAAAGACAAAAAAAACTAACTTTAAAAGATTTTATCAATTGGGATAATTCTAGAAAATGTGAGTTTTATTTTCTTTCTGGAAAATTAAAAGTTAATTACTTAAATGGAAAGAAATTTGAAGGCTCGTTTAATATTGAATATAAAAATGGGAGCTATAGCTTTTCTATTTATAACAAACTTGGCTTTAAAATTTATGAAAGAAAAATAAAAAACAATTCTTTCTCCTTATGTATAAATAATTCTATATGTATTAACATATTTCATGATGACTTAATTGGATACATAAATTTTAAAAAATTAAAAAAAGTGAAAATACTGGGTAATACACTTTTTGGTTTAAGAAATGGAAAAATCGTTATTGCAAATTATCCTTCGTGGGTTGAAGTAAGAGATTTAGAAAAAACTATAAGATATTATTACGATAAATATGGAAAAGTCAAAAAAATAGAGATAAAACTAAAACGAATTGGTAAAGTTACTTTAGATATAAAACATTTAATTTGTTTATAGAAACTTTTTAAAAAGAAATCATGGTAACTATAAAAAGTGAAAAAATTTTTCTATTTAAAAGGACTAATAAAATTCTTTTTGCTCTTTCTTTTATCTTTATTTTATCATGTAACAATTTAGAAGATAATAAAAAAATCAATAATTTACATGCGGAAAAAAGTGTAAATTTATGCATTTATTGTCATAAAAAAAGGAATGTTAAAAATTGTAAATATGCAAAAAATTCAATAAGTACAAAAAATTGTTTAAAATGCCATAAGGGGAATAAAAATCATCATGGATTTAAAATAAAAGAAAGCCCTGCCTTTTAGAGCAGGGCTCTAAAGGTTACTCTGCAGTTTCTTCAGCTTCAGTTTCCGGTTCAATTTCCTCAAACTCAATATTTTTAGATTTACCCTCTAAAAGTTCTTCAAGTTCTCCAATAGTGGAATACTCTAATCTTTCTTCAATAATGTTTCTAATGAGTTTATTTAATTTTTGTTCATTATTACCTGCAACTCCATAGAGAATATAGTATATTTTTTTAGGCAAAGATAATCTAACAATTTTGTTAGCTCTTTTTCCACCTTTTCTTCCTCTTGCCATAACAAGCCTCCTTGTAAATTTTTTTTTAATTCTTAACTTAAATATAAATATAAAAGTTTTTTTTGTCAAGAAAAAGCGAAATTTTAAATAAATTTTAAATAATTTTAGAAAATTTTAATAGTAGTTGTTTAAATTTTAAGCAAAATTAAAATTATAGGTATATAAAAAAAGGAAAGTAAAGTACTAAAGAAAACTATAGAAGAAACTAAAGAAGGACTCTGATTATATTTTTCACAAAAAACGTAATTTAAAATAGCACTCGGTAGAATATTTTGTAATATAAAAATATTTTTTATTATTCCGGGTAATGAAAAAATTTTAGAAATGAAAAGTAATAAAATAAAAGAGAAAAAAACTTTAAAGATGCTTAAAATAAAAGCATATTTAATATCTTCAAACTTAACCTGAGATAACCTTGTTCCCAAAGTAGTTAGCATTAAAGGTAAAGAAGATTTTCCTGTAAGTTCAAGTAAATTCATAAAAGGTATAGGGATAATAATTTTTAATTTCCTAAAAAGCACAGCTAGAACAACTGCAAATATAAAAGGTAATTTAAAAACCTCTTTAACTTTTCCGGTTAAAAAATAAAGTCCTAAGCTAAAGTGTAAAATAGATATAACTATAAAATTAATGATAGCTATATTAAATCCTTTTTCCCCATATAAAAAATAAACTAAAGGAAGACCTAAATAAGCTACGTTGGAAAAAGTTAAGCTTAAAGCTATAGCTTTATATTTTTCTTTATATATTTTTTTGAAAAAGTAAGATAAAAGAAATAAACTAAGAAAAATATAAGATATATTTGCTAAAATTAAGTTGAATACAGGAAAATTTATTTCTAACTTATAAAAAGAAACAAAAACTAGGATAGGGGAAAAAAAATATAAAACTATATCTGATACATAGGATAAGTCATATTTTTTTCTTTTACCAAATAAAAATCCTACAAAAATCAATATATATAAAGGAAGTATTTTTTCTAAAATAATTTTAAACATAAAACCTTTATTTAGCCTCTATTATTTTTTATAGAAGGCATCATAATAGGTCGATGAAAAATAAAACGTTTTTTAGCAAGCTCTTCTACCCAAGGAATACCTTTTCTGTATCTTTGAACGTAAGGATCTATAGAAATTCCTCCTCTTGGATTAAACTCACCATAAACTTCTATATAAAAAGGATTTAAAAGATTATAAAGATCATCTGCAATTATGTTTATAGTATCTTCGTGAAAAGCTTTATGATTTCTAAAAGAAAAAAGATAAAGTTTTAAACTTTTGCTTTCAACAAGATATTTATCTGGAATATATTGAATATATATTGTTGCAAAATCCGGTTGACCCGTTATAGGACATAAAGTTGTAAATTCAGGGCAGTTAAAAGAGACCCAATATATTTTTCCCGGAAATCTATTTTCAAATTTTTCAAGTAAATTTGGATCGTAAGAATACTTATATTCTACTTTTTTCCCAAGAGCTTTAAATTCCTCCAAGATCTAATCCTCCAGATGTTTATCTAAATAAATATTAAAAGATGGAAAAGAAGTTTTAATACACTCCTCATTTTCAAAATTAAATTTTTTATTTAATACCTTTTCCAAAATTTTAAATGTCATAGCTATTCTATGATCTAAGAAAGTCTTAATAAAAATATTTTTATTTTCAATGTTTTTTAGTATTTTTTCTTTTGAAATACCTTCAATTTCAAAACCATCTTCAAATTCTTCTATATTTACTCCAAATTGAGAAAGGTTAGAACAAATTAAAGAAATTCTATCACTTTCTTTTACTCTAAGCTCCTTTGCATCTTTAACTATACTTTTTCCATTTGCAAAAAGCATAAGTAAAGATAAAATAGGAATTTCATCAATAAGTCTTGGAATTAAAGAACCCTCTATTTTAATTGGTTTCAAATTGGGTGTATACTTTACTCTTAAATCTCCTACAATTTCTCCGTTTAAAATTCTTACATTTTCAAAAGAAATATTTGCTTCCATTTTAAGTAAAACATCTATAATTCCACTTCTTGTAGGATTTAAAAGAAGATCTTTTAATAAAATTTCCGAATTTTCTATTAAAAGAGCTCCTACTATAAAAAAGGCTGCAGAGGATATATCTGCCGGGATAAAAATTTCTTTATTTCCTTTTAACTCCCTATCTTCTTTTAAAGCTACTTTATTTTCCTTAGAAAAAATTTTATTTATTAAAGAAAAATATAAATTTATATCTCTATTTTTATAAGCCTCTATAAATTTCTCATCTTCGATTTTTGGATTTTCCTCTATATCTACTTCAAAAAATCTTAAAAGTCTTTCAGTATGATCTCGCGATTTTGTAGGCTCAATAACTTCTACTTTATCTTGTGTAAAAAGACCCGCAAGTAAAATACAGGATTTAACTTGAGCCGAAGCGATTTTAGATTTGTAAGAAATTCCTTTTAAATTTCCACCCAAAATAGTCATAGGTAAAAGTCTATTTTGTCTTAAAAATATTTTTGCCCCCATTTTTTCTAAAGGAATTTTTACTCTTTCCATAGGGCGATTTCTTAAAGAATCATCCCCTGTTAAAACAGCATAATTTATTTTCCCAGCTAAAATTCCAGATAAAAGACGTGTAGTAGTTCCAGAATTACCTAGATATAAAACATCATCAGGTTCCTTTAAATTTTTGTCTAAACCTTCAACTACAATATAGCTTTCTTCCTCTAAAGAAATAGGATTTATTTTTAAAAGAGAAAAAACATCTTTTACAGAAATTTTCTTATTTCTATGGAAAATTTTTATATTACTTCCTAGTCTTAAAAAAGCTAAAATTGTATGCAAAGTATCTTCTGAAAATAAAAACTTTTTGATTTTAGTTTTTCCTTTTGCTAAAGAAGAAAGCATAATACTTCTATGAGATATAGATTTATCTGATGGAACTCGAATTTCTCCTTTTAATGGCATTTTATCCTCTCTTTTTGGAACTTTTCTACTTTTATCTTTTCTAATTTTTCAAAAACTAACTTATATCTTGAAGAGCGTAAACGTCTAAAGGTTTTGTTTTTAAACTTTCAATAGCAAGCACTGCCATTTGAGCACTTCTAATAGTAGTGTAATAAGGGATATTA
>JAMOTM010000072.1 GCA_027002265.1 Aquificota bacterium
TTTCTAATTTTTCAAAAACTAACTTATATCTTGAAGAGCGTAAACGTCTAAAGGTTTTGTTTTTAAACTTTCAATAGCAAGCACTGCCATTTGAGCACTTCTAATAGTAGTGTAATAAGGGATATTATAGTTTACTGCAAGTCTTCTTATAGAAACGGCATCCATTTGAGCCGTTTTTCCAGAAGGAGTATTTATTATTAAATCTATCTCCTTATTTTTTATAAGATCAAGAATATTTGGCCTTTGACCTTCATATACCTTATAAACTTTTTGAGCTTCTATACCATTTTCCTTTAAAAATTTATAAGTTCCTCCAGTAGCAACTATTTTAAAACCAAGCTCTAAAAGTTTTTTAGCTATTGGTAAAATTTTGGACTTATCTTTATCTTTTACAGAAATAAAAACAGTTCCTTTTTTTGGAAGTTTAAATCCAGCTGCAAGTTGAGATTTATAAAAAGCAAGTCCTAAATCTTTATCTATACCCATAACTTCTCCAGTAGATTTCATTTCTGGACCTAAAACCGGATCTTCTTGAGGAAATCTATTCCAAGGAAATACAGATTCTTTTACTGAGTACATTTTAGGATTTGTTTCAAAAATGGTAGCATCTTTGAGTTTTTCAAATTCTTTAATATCATACTTATTTATAAGATCTTTTAAAGATTTTCCTAAAGCTACCTTTGTAGCTATTTTTGCAAGGGGGACTCCTACAGCTTTACTTACAAAAGGAACGGTTCTTGATGCTCTAGGATTAGCTTCAATTATATATATTTCATTATTTTGAACTGCAAATTGAACATTGATAAGGCCCTTTACTTTTAAGGCTAAGGCAAGTTTTGCGGTTTGTCTTTTTATTTCATCTAGAATTTCTTTTTTTAAAGAGAAAGACGGAATTACACAAGCACTATCTCCAGAGTGAATTCCAGCTTCCTCAATATGTTCCATAATTCCACCAATTAGAACATCTTTTCCATCACTTATAGCATCTACATCAAGTTCAATTGCATCTTCTAAAAATTTATCTATTAATACCGGTTTTTCTTCACTTGCCTCAAGTCCCTCTTGCATGTAAGAAATTAGTTCTTCTTCGCTATAAACAATTCTCATTGCCCTACCACCAAGAACATAAGAAGGGCGAATTAAAACGGGATATCCTATTTCATTTGCAATTTTTACAGCCTCTAGTATGGATGTGGCGGTTTTGGAAGGAGGTTGCTTTAAATTTAGTTTTTCCAAAAGGCTTTTAAAAAGCTCCCTATCTTCAGCTATATCTATGCTTTTGGGAGAAGTTCCTAAAATAGGTACGTTCTCTTTTTCAAACGGCACAGCAAGTTTTAAAGGAGTTTGTCCTCCAAATTGAACAATAACACCTTTTGGATTTTCCTTTTCTATTATGTTTAAGGCATCTTCTATGGTAATAGGCTCAAAAAAAAGCTTGTCTGAGGTATCATAATCCGTAGATACAGTCTCTGGATTACAATTTACCATTATAGATTTATAGCCTTCTTCTTTAATGGCCCAAACCGAATGCACACAACAATAATCAAACTCAATACCTTGACCTATTCTATTTGGACCCGAACCAAAAACAATTACCTTTTCTCTTGTATCTTTGTTTTTTTGTTCAAGTTCATGAATTTCATCTTCTATTCCATGATAAGTAGAGTAGTAGTAAGGGGTGTATGCTTCAAACTCTGCACTACAGGTATCTACTGTTTTATATTTTACATCTATTAATTTTTTTCTTAATTTTCTAATATCCTCTTCCCTTATCATAAAACACCTCTTTTTAGCTTAAGATTTGAGCTAAGTATTTATCAGAAAAGCCCCAAGTTTTAGCAAGTTTAAAGAGTTTAATAAATTTTTGATCTTTTTCTAAATCCTCTAAAAACTTACCTTTGTATTTAGAAAGTTCCTTTTCAAGTTCTATAATTTGATAAAGTTGATATAAAAACCATTTATCTATTTTTGAAAGCTCATAAATTTCATCTATACTTACACCTCTTCTTAGAGCTTCAAAAATATAAAAAACTCTAAAAGGATTAGGAATAGCAATGTTCTTCTTAATTTCCTCTAAAGAAATATTTTTCAATTTTTCAAATATTGGAGTGTCAGGCTTCATTTCCAAACTTCTTATAGCCTTTAAGAAAGCTTCTTTAAAAGTTCTTCCGATTGCCATTACCTCTCCAACGGATTTCATAGTGGTATTTAGAGTTTTATCTGCCTTTGGAAATTTTTCAAAGGCAAAGCGAGGATACTTTACTACAACATAGTCTATAGCTGGTTCAAAGGAAGCTGGAGTTTTTTTTGTAATATCATTTGGAAGTTCATCTAATGTATAGCCTACGGCTAGTTTTGCAGCTATTTTTGCAATAGGAAAACCCGTAGCTTTTGAAGCTAAAGCTGAAGAACGAGAGACCCTAGGATTCATTTCAATAACATACACTTTTCCATTTTCCGGATTTACCGCAAACTGAATATTTGAACCTCCAGTTTCTACTCCTATTTCCCTAATTATCTTTTGAGCAGCAGTTCTAAGAATTTGATATTCTTTATCCGTTAAAGTCTGAGCTGGAGCCACTGTAATAGAATCCCCAGTATGAATACCCATAGGATCAAAGTTTTCTATAGAACATATAATAACTACATTATCTTTTAAGTCTCTCATAACCTCAAGCTCAAATTCTTTCCAACCAAGAACGCTTTCTTCTATTAATACTTCATGTATAGGAGAGCACTCTAGAGCATACTCTACCTTTTCCTTAAATTCTTCATAGTTATAAGCGATTCCTCCTCCATATCCTCCCAATGTGAAAGAAGGTCTAATAATTACCGGAAATGGAGAAGATTTTTTTGTAGGTTTAAAATCTTTTGGAAGTTTATACCCAAAGTATTTATAATAGTATTCATCATCTTGTAAAAGCTTTAATTTTTCAATAGCTTCTTGTAAACTGGTAGCTGTATAGCTTTTTGGAAGTTCCATTCCGATATTAAGCATAGCTTGTCTAAAAAGCTCTCTATCTTCAGCTTTTTTTATAGCCTCTACGTTAGCTCCAATAAGCTTTACATTATATTTATCCAAAATACCATTTTCGGCAAGTTTAACTGTTAAATTTAAAGCCGTTTGCCCTCCTACCGTCGGTAAAATAGCATCTGGTCTTTCTTTTGCAATAATTTTTTCCAAAATATCTACATCCAGAGGTTCTATATAAGTTCTATCTGCAATATCTGGATCTGTCATAATGGTTGCGGGATTAGAATTTACCAAAATAACTTTAAAACCTTCTTCTTTTAAGGCTTTACAAGCTTGAGTTCCAGAGTAATCAAACTCCGCAGCTTGACCAATAACAATAGGACCTGAACCAATTATAAGAATTTTTTCTATATCCGTTCGTCTGGGCATCTTATACCTCTGTGAATTTAGGATTTTAAAGAAGATAGATGTTCAAGTTATTATACCTTAAGAAGGGAGTTTCTTAAAAAGAGTTTTAAAGTAAAGAAAAATAAAAAAGATAGATTTTAAAGTTTCTCTAAAATTTCCAAAAATAAAGCTAGTTTTATAGTGACAAAAAAATGTCTACTAAGGATTTGTAAATTATTACTAAACATCAACATTTTCCTTTTTTATCTTCAATAAGAAAGAGTAAGAAGAAAATCTTTTTCTGTCAATAGAAATATCTTCTAAAGATAGTTTTTTTGCCTGTTGCAAGTAATAACCTAAAATTTCTTCAAAGTATCCTAAAATATTTCCATTTTGATCTGTAACAGCAAAATAGTTTGCAAGTCTTCCAGAAACTAAAGGTTGCTCTAAGTTAATTTGGATAACATCATCCCATCTATGTGCCCAAATTCTTTTTGTTATAACTGGAAGCCACAAAGTTTCTTCAAAGTAAAGCATTTCATGAATATTTGAATAATCTTTTAAAGAAAGAAGATAATCTACAAGACCATAATTATGTGAACCTTCTTTTTCTAAAGCCACACATAAGTACCATAAATTATATTTATCAAATATTTTTCTTATCTTTGTTTTATTTTTTACAAATTCTTCTGGAATCTTATTAAAAGCTATAGGAAAGATTTTTAACAGATTTTCAAAAAGTTCACGATCAACATCAATTTTATTCTTTTCTAAAAGATTTATATAGTGTAAGAAAGTTTTTCTTACATTTTCCAGATTATTTAAAGCATCTTCAAAAGATATTTTTTCATTTAAAATTTTTAAAAATTCAGGAGTTAAAATCCAAGTTAAATAAATATTAGAGTATTCTCTACCAGTTGAAACTTCTATTTTTGGACGAATAATTTCTACTTCTAAGAAAAATTCCAAAACATTTGCAATAGCTTCTTCCAAAGCTTTTTTTAACTTTAGTAATTTATCATTTCTAACTTTTGTAACACCTTCTAAAATATAGTTATTTCCCCACTTTTTTACTTCTACATTTAAAATATTAGTATTTCTTAAAGTATCTATTTCCTCATATGTGTTTAGTAAATAAATAGTAGTTTCTTGAGTTATTTTAGAAACCACTCGAGAAATAATTTCTAAAACGATATAAATACCTTTTGGAAAATCCTTTTTTGGCGTTTCTACTTTTAAGCTTATTTTTTGAGATTGTGGTTTTTTAAAATTGTAGGAAACTATTTCATTTAAAAATTCCCAAATTTTGAGTTTTACATCTTTATTTTCGATAAAGGAAATAATATCTTCTTGAGTATGCTCCTTAAGGGCATAAAAATAGTTTTTACGATAATTTTTCCAAGATTTTGTAAATCTTCTTATATCTTTATAAACATAATCTGGAATAGAGTAGTAGGCATACAAAGACGGATATCTAAAAAGCTCTTTAGCATATTTACTAAAGTTTTTCAAAAAGTTAGGCAAAATGGAAGTTCTTAAGATAGTAAAATTTGTAAGTTTATTGTAAGGATTAAACCACATACATGAATAAAAGTTTTTTACAAGTTTTGATACTACACTTAAAAAATTGTTTATATATCTATCGTTAACAAATTTTCCTTCTTCAACTAAAGTTGAAGAAAATACTACAAGAGGCGTATCAAAGGGTTTTAAAAAACCTAAAGTTTTTACTGGTAAATGTAAAATATCCTGCAAGAGTATTGCTAAAGGAAATGCCCAGGGATCTCCAACTAAGATAGAATTTATCTCTTTTTTTAAAGATAAAAGGTTCCTTGCAAAATTATCTGTAGATAAATATAAAATATCCTCTATAGAAAGCTCGTCTTCGAATAAATTGAAAAATTCTGTATCTTCATAAAGACAATTATCATAGATACTTTTTAGTTCCTTTAGCATTTTCACCCCAGAAAGAACTTTTTCTAATTAAAATATTTTAAAATTTAAATAAATGGCAAGACATTTCTTTTTAAAGATTCTAAAGCCCTTTCACTATATTTTAAACGCTTTAATTTTTTATCTTTTATTTTTTCTTTTAAAGGCGGCAAAATTCCAAAGTTTGCTCCCATGGGTTGAAACTCTTTTTTATTTTCGTCAGTAATATAATTTATTAAAGCCCCTATCATAGTTTCTTTTGGAAAAATTAAGGGTTCTTTTCCATTTAATTTTCTAAAAATGTTAATAGCTGCATATATTCCACTAGCAGCACTTTCAGAGTATCCTTCTACACCTGTTATTTGTCCTGCAAAAAATATATTATCTTTTTTCTTTAAAGATAAATCTTTGTTTAAAAGACGCGGAGAATTTATATAAGTATTTCTATGAATTTGACCCAGCCTTGCAAACTCTGCATTTTCAAGTCCTGGAATAAGTCTAAAAACTCGTTTTTGCTCCGGATAAGTAAGTTTAGTTTGAAAACCAACTAAATTAAATAAAGTTCCTTCTTTATTTTCTTTTCTTAACTGAACTACAGCGTAAGGTCTTTTCCCCGTTTTTGGATCAATGAGGCCTACAGGTTTTAAAGGACCATACAAAAGAGTTTCTTTTCCTCTTCTTGCAATCTCTTCTATTGGAAGGCAAGCTTCATAATAATTTCTTTCAAAATCCTTTAATGGAACTTGCTGAGCAGATATTAAAGCTTTATAGAACCTTTCATATTCCTCCTTTGTCATAGGCAAATTAAAATAATCATTTCCTCCCTTTCCATATCTTGAGCCCCAAAATCCTTTTGAAAAATCTATACTATCAGCATAAACAATAGGAGCTATAGCATCATAAAAATATAAATAGTTTTCTCCTATTAGATTTTTTAAAGAATTTGATAAATTTTCTGAAGTTAAAGGTCCACTAGCAATTAAAATAATATCTTCGGAAAGATCATTTATATCTTTTATTTCTTCTCTTATAATATTTACATTTTTGTGATTTTCCAAAGTTTCCGTAATAAAATTAGAAAATTTTTCTCTATCTACAGCTAAAGCTTGACCAGCTGGAACATAAGCTTCTTTTGCGGCTTTTATTATTAAAGAATTTAAAAGCTCCATTTCCTTTTTTAATAAACCCGAGGCTGTTGAAAGCTCTTTACTACCAAGTGAATTTGAACAAACAAGCTCTCCTAAATTTCCTGTTTTATGGGCAGGAGTCATTTTTTTAGGTCTCATTTCATAAAGATTTACTTTTACTCCTTTATTTGCAAGGTACCACGCAGCTTCACTACCTGCCAAACCGCCTCCAATAATAGCTACTTTCATAATGTCTCCTTTTTAAAACTTTTTTAAAGCTTTTACTAATTTCTCAAAACCTTCTTCTATATGAGTTTCATTTATTATCAATGGAGGTTCAAATCTTAGAGTATCATTATTACCAGCTATTCCTATAATTAAATTATTTTCAAGAGCCTTTAGAGCAACTTCTCTAGCAGGTACTTTTGTAGTTATTCCTAAAATTAATCCCTTTCCTCTTGGATTTTCTAAAAAGGAAAATTTACTTTCAAGTTCTTTTAATTTTTCCATAAATAACTTAGAAATTTTTTGAACTTTATCTAAAAACTCTTTTTGGGAAATTTCATCTAAAACTACATTTGCAACGCTACAGGAGATAGGATTTCCACCAAAAGTAGAACCATGAGTTCCTGGAGTTAAAGCCTCTTTTAAATATTCTTTTAAAACAAAAGCTCCAATTGGGAAACCATTTCCAAGAGCTTTTCCCAAAGTAATAATATCTGGCTCAAAATTATAATCTTCAAATGCAAAAAGTTTTCCAGTTCTACCAATTCCAGTTTGAATTTCATCAATTATTAAAATAAAATTTCTTTCTTGTTTTAAAGAAAGAAGTGTTTCTATAAAATCCTTACTTGCAACATTTATTCCACCTTCTCCTTGAATAAGTTCCAAAATAACAATTTTTATATTTTCTTTTTCAAAAACCTTTTTTAAGCTCTCTTTATCATTAAAATCTATGAAAATAACATTATCATTTTTTACATCAAAACCCTCCCAATATTTTTCTTGTCCAGTGACAGATAAAGCTCCTAAAGTTCTACCATGAAAAGAGTTTTTAAAAGCTAAAATTTTATAATCTTTCTCACCCTTTAAATAAAGATATCTTTTTGCAGCCTTTAGTGCTCCTTCCACCGCTTCAGTTCCGGAATTACAGAAAAATACTTTTCCATCCTTAAAGGTTTTTTCTACAAGCTTTTTTGCAAGAAAGGCTTGAGGCTTAGTATAAAAGAAGTTTGAAGCATGATAAAGTTTTTTTATTTGATCTATGGCAGCTTCATTTATCTTTTTATGGTTATATCCTAAATTACATACGGCTATACCTGAGAAAAAATCTAAATATTTATTTCCATTTTCATCATAAAGATAAACTCCTTCTCCCTTTTCAAGGACAAGAGGATAACGGTTATAAGTTTTCAAAATGTAATTTTCACTTATAGCTTTAATATTCATTTCTCCTCTCCTTTTTAAAGTTTTATATTAAAATTATTTATTGGATATATAATGTTTGGTAACTTAAGAAGGTTGTAAGCACTAAAATCTTGAATCTGAAAATATAATTTATCATAAATTTTAAAGGAGGAAGGTATTATGTCTAAACGTGAAAGTCTTATTTTGCAAGAACTTAAATCTCTTTTAAATATTGTTGAACAATTTCATCAAGAACTTGAAAATTTATCTTTGGGGAAACGTGGATTTAAGGAAGCTTATTCCCAACTTGATAAGGCCATTAGAGAAAGTGAAGAAGCTACAAAAAAGCTTATAGATGTTGTAAATAAAAATTTAGAGAGAATGAAAAAAATTTCTCAAGATATGGATGAAATTCTATCTCACGGGGCATGTAAACATGTAACAAAAATAGTAAAAAGAGATAAAAAAGAATTAAACAAAATGGAAAAAGAGCTTACAGATTCTTTAGCTTTATTTAGTTTCCAGGATATAAGTAGTCAACGTATTTTAAAAGTTAAAAACTTTTTACAAGATGTAGAAAAAGGAATTTTAAGACTTATGGTAGCAGTTGGAATAGAAGATGAAAGTATGCCAGAAAGCAAAAAGAAAGAAATAGAAAGAAAACTTGAAGATTTAGAATGGAAAAAAGAAGTTACTCAGGAAGATGTAGATGAGCTTTTGAAAGAATTGGGTATGGAATAAAACTTTTTAAACATTTTTTTATTTATCCGATAAGAAAATACAAAGCTTTTTTTTAGCTTGGAGGCTAAAAATGAAAGTAAATTTACCAGATGATATGAGAGAAATATTTGAAGAGTTTTTAGTGGAAGCAGATGAGATATTAGAAGAACTCCAAAATGACTTGGTTGAACTTGAACAAAATCCAGAAGACAAAGAGCTTTTAAATAAAATATTTAGAGGTATGCATACTTTAAAAGGTGGGGCTGGATTTTTGGGTCTCACCTCCATAGTTGAGCTTGCCCATAGAGTGGAAGATATTTTTAATAAGTTAAGAAATGATGAGCTTAAAGTTACTCCAGAACTTATGGATGTCGTTTTTGCAGCAGTTGATAAACTTACTGAAGCAATTAATATGCTTAAGGAAAATGAAGAAATTCCAGATCTAGATGAAATAAAGGATCTCCTTGAAAAGTTAGATGCAATAAAAGAAGGGCGTTTGCCAGGAGAAAGCTCTTCTAACGAGCAAAGTCAATCTGGACCTTCTCAAATTCCAGAAGAATATAAAGATGTTGTTGAGTGGATTTTAAAATATCCAGGTAAAACCTTAGAAGAAATTTTAGATGAGCTTATCTTACTTCCACCAGAAGAAAGACCTACTGAAATTATAGAAAAATTAGATAAATTAATATCTGAGGGAAAGGATCTGAAAGATATTTTACCACCGGATTTATATGCCAAACACTTTGGTAAGAAAGAGGAAAAAAAAGAAGAACAAAAAGTAGAAGAAAAAAAAGAGCAAACTTCAGCTTCTACCCCTGCTCCTCAAGCCGCCTCCCAAACTACAACAACTGCATTAGCTTCAAAAACTACAACTGCGCCTACTTCTACTACAAGTACAGCTCCAGCTAAGAAAAAAGAAGAAAAGAAAAAAGAAAAGAAAGAAGCAGAAGTTATTAGAATTGATGTAGAAAGAGTAGAAACTTTAATGAACTTAGTTGGGGAGCTTGTTTTAGATAGAAACAGAATTGTAAAACTTGTAAGTGAGCTTGAAAAGGAATTTAGAGATCATGAAATTATAGAGCAACTTTCTGAAACAGTTACATCTATGGATAGAACTGTTTCGGATTTGCAAGTAGCAGTAATGAAACTTCGTATGCAACCAGTAAAAAGAGTTTTTTCTAAATTCCCAAGAATTGTTAGAGATTTGGCAAGAAAACTAGGGAAAAAAGTTCAGCTCATTATAGAAGGAGAAGATACAGAAATTGATCGTTCTATTTTAGAAAAAATTGAAGAACCACTAATTCACCTTGTTAGAAATGCCTTGGATCATGGAATTGAACCTCCTGAAGAAAGAGTTAAAAAAGGTAAGCCAGAAGTAGGAACTATTCGTCTTTTTGCTTATCACGAAGGGGATCATATTGTAATTGGAATTTGTGATGATGGTAGAGGTATAGACGTTGAAAAAGTTAAAGAAAAAGCTATTAGAAAAGGACTTATAACTCCTGAGCAAGCAGCTCAAATGAGTGATAAAGAAGCTTTAGAACTTATCTTTATGCCTGGATTTTCTACAAAGGATCAAGCAAGTGAAATCTCTGGTCGTGGAGTGGGTATGGATGTTGTTATGACAACAGTTCATTCTTTTAGAGGAACTGTTGAAATTGAATCTGAACCTGGAAAAGGAACCTGTATATATATGAAATTACCTCTAACTGTTGCAATTATTAGAACCTTAATGGTAGGTATAAATAAATCTATTTTTGCAATACCTCTCCATTCTGTAGTTGAAATTGTTCAATATGATCCAAAAGCTATTAAAGGTGTAGGTAAGTTTAAATCTTTTATGCTTAGAGAAGATGTTTTACCTCTCTTTACTTTAAATGAACTTTTTGAAGTACCAGATTCAAAAGATAAAGAGTATATCATAGTTGTGCGAGTTGGAGAACGAAATATTGCAATTGCAGTTGAAGATTTATTTGGAGAAGAGGAAATTGTAATTAAACCTCTTGGTGAGCTTTTAAAAGATATTCCTGGAATTGCTGGGGCAACTATAACAGGGGATGGTAAGGTAGTTTTAATTGTAGATGTAAACTCCCTTGTAAACGATATTAAGCATAAACTCATTGGGGTGATGTAATCATGGGAGAAATGCATGTTGTTGGTGTAAAAGAATTAGAAAAGATGCAGGCAGTTTCTGATGAAATACAAGTAGTAGCCTTTAGACTTAATGATGAACTTATTGGAACTCATATAGAAAAAGTTGTAGAGATTACTAAAAATAAAGATATCACACCTGTACCAAAGGCACCAAAATTTGTCATTGGTGTTATGAACTTAAGAGGAAAAATTGTTCCAGTTGTAACTTTAAAAGAAAAACTTGGTCTTAAGGATACAAGTGATTACGAAGGAAAAGAGCTCAGAATTGTTATTGTAGATACAGATCTAGGGGAAATTGGAATTGTAGTTGATGAAATCGTAGGTGCCTTAAGAATAAATAAAGAGGATATTCAACCACCTCCTTTAAATGCTATTGGAATTGATACAGCTTATATCAAAGGTGTGGTTCAATTAGATACAGATCTTCTTGTTCTTTTAGATATAGATGCCATTTTTAATAAGGAAGAAGAAGATAAAAAGAAAAAGTAATTTAAGGAGCTGAGAAAATGGCTAAGAAAAAAGATTTGCTTCCAAAAATTCTTGAAACAGGTGCAAATGAACTTGAAATTATAGATTTTAGAATGTATGAAGTTTTACCGGACGGTTCCTTATATGAATGGATATTGGGGGTAAATGTTGCAAAAGTAAAAGAAGTTATTATGAAACCAGATAATATTGTCAAATCCCCGGGTATGCCTCCAGAACTTGAAGGTATAGCAAAAATTAGAGATGAAATTGTGCCTATTATGAACTTAGCCAAATGGATGAAAATTAAAGAACCTCCAAATGCTGGTAAATATGTTATTGTTATGGAGTTTTTAAGGGAAACAGTAGGTGTTATAGTTCATAATGCCACAAGAATTAGAAGAATTCGTTGGTCAGATATTAAAAAACCTCCAAAGAGTATTTATGAAAGACTTGGAGGGAAAGTTATTGGAGTTATAACCATAGAAGATGAAAAGCTTTTACTTCTTTTAGACTTTGAAGGAATTTTAGATGAGCTTGGAATGATTAAGATTTTTGGTGTCGATGAAATTTCAAAAATACAAGAAAAGAAAGAAACTTATACTATTTTAATTTTAGATGATTCTTCCGTTGCACGTAGAATTTTAAGACAAATCTTAGAAAAGGAAGGACATACAGTTATAGAAGCAGAGTCTGGTTTAGATGGTCTTAGAATTTTAGAGGAATATCTTAAAAAAGCTAAAGCTACTGGAAAGGATATTACAGATTATATTCAATGTATTATTTCAGATATTGAAATGCCAGGAATGGACGGACTTACTTTTACTAGAAAAGTTAAAGAACATCCTGAGCTTTCAAAATTACCTGTAATTATTAATACTTCTTTATCCGATGCATCAAACGTTACAAAAGCAAAGATGGTTGGAGCTGACGCTCACCTTGTAAAGTTTGATGCAAAAGATTTAATTAGTTTAGTAAATAAAATTGTACAAGAAAAGAAACAAGAATGGAAAAAAGCTAAGGAAGAAAAAAAGAATGAAGAAACTTCCGGACAAGTTTCTTCTACATAGTTGATTATTAAATACCAATATATTAAAATGTTATAGCTTAAAATAGCTTAAACATTGTTTTCAAAAAAGAAAGGAGGGTTAAACATGCCTTTACCACCACCAGATACAAAATTTTTAATTGTAGATGATATGGCTACAATGAGGAGAATTATTAGAAGTATATTAAATCAACTTGGATATCAGAATATAGATGAAGCTGAAGATGGAAAAGTAGCGTTACAAAAATTAAAATCCCAAAAATATGACTTTGTAATTACTGATTGGAATATGCCTAATATGACTGGTATAGAACTTGTTCAAGCCATAAGAAAAGATCCTGAGCTTAAACATTTGCCAGTTCTAATGGTAACTGCAGAAGCGAAAAAGGAAAACGTTATTATGGCCCTAAAAGCCGGAGTAAACAATTATATTGTAAAACCATTTACTCCAGCTACTTTAAAACAAAAGTTAGAGCAAGTTTGGAATCAAGTATTAAAGGCAAGACAAGGACAAAAATAGTTTTTGAATTTTCAACTTTTTAGCTTAAATTAGTCTGAGGATTTGAATATATAAAATTATTTTTTATATTTAATAATAATCAAAAAAATATTAATAAGGATTATAAAAATGCCAGAAAATAATGAAGAAAGAAAAGAACTATCAGGTTTAGAGAAAGCTGCGGTTGTAGTACTAGCTTTGCCTCCTAATGTAGCTGCAAAAGTTTTAAAGCAATTAAAAGATTATGAAATAGAGAAATTAACAAAAGTAATGCTTACAGTAGGGGATTTAACTAAAGATGAAGTTAATCAAATTTTAGAGGAAGCATTAGAAGAAGCAAGAAAAATAGCCCCTTTAAAAGCGGCCCCTCAATATGTAAAACAACTTTTATCTCAGATTTTGCCACCGGAGAAGCTTGAAGAACTTATGAAAGTTACAATGCGTACTGAGGAAAAGAAAATTTTTGAAGAACTTGAAAAAATGGATTCTAAGATGCTTGCAAATTTACTTAAAAATGAACATCCTCAAATTATTGCCATTATTCTTTCTCAACTTTCTCCCCAAAAGGCAGCTGAAATTTTACAATATATTCCTAAAAGAGTTGGGGTTACAGACGTTAGAAAAGAAGTTATTAAAAGACTTGCTCGTCTGGAAAAACTTTCCTTAAATACTCTTCAAATGGTAGCTGAAACCTTAGAAGAGGAAATTTCAGGAATTGGCGCAGGTCAAGAAGAAATGATAAAAGGTTTAGATTTAGCAGCGGAAATTATTAATAACTTACCTAAAGAAATCGAACAGGAACTTTTAGAGGATATAAGAAAGGAAAATCCATCTTTAGCGGAAGCTATTGAAGATAGAATGTTTAAATTTGAAGATATTGTTAAGTTAGATCAAAGAGCAATTATGGAAATATTAAAAAATGTAGATAAAAATGACTTACTTTTAGCTTGTAAAGGCGCTCCTAAGGAAATTATCGATAAGTTTTTATCTGCAATGTCAAAAAGAGCTGCTCAGATGTTCTTAGAAGATTTGGAAGCTCTTGGCCCTGTTAGAAAAAAAGATGTAGAACAAGCTAGAAGAAAAATAATTCAAGTAATTAAAAAACTTGCTGAAGAAGGAAAAATTGATATTAAAGGTAGTGAGGAGGCTATTGAATAAAAATGACAGATGATTTTCTATCCCAAGAAGAAATAGACGCGCTTCTTGGTGGAACAGTCGAGGAAACCCCACAAGAGCCTCAGGAAAAGATAAGACCTTTTGATGTTAATACTTTAGAAAAAATTATCCGGGGAGGAATTCCTGGATTAGATATTATTTTTGAAAGATGGGTAAATGAGTTTAGAGATGCTGTAAGAAGTGTAGTTTATAATGTTAATCTTGTTACAAAAGAAAGAATCTATACAGTAAGATATGGAGATTTTATCCCTACTATTCCCCTTCCAGCTGCCTTTAATATTTTTACAATGAAACCTTTAAAGGGAAACGCTCTTTTGATTTTAGATGCTCGACTCGTCTTTGTAATTATTTCTGTAATGTTTGGAGGGCCAGCAGAACCCTTTAAAGTAGAAGGTAGAGAATTTACAAGAATAGAAAGAAGAGTTATAGAACAAATTGTTGAAATTGCTTTAGAAACTTTAGAAAAAGTTTGGTCTCAAATATATCCTGTAAAATGCGAATTTGTAAGAATGGAATTAAATCCACAACTTGTAAATATTGCTTCTAACTCTGAAAAAGTAATTGTAGTAGAGTGTTCTATGGATATAGACGGTTTTGAGGCACCATTCTTCTTCTGTTTTCCTCAATCTATGCTTATGCCTCTTCACGATATTCTTTTTAATGAAACTGGTATTTTAGAAGTCGATTTAGGATGGAAAACTGTTCTTTTAAAAAAGCTTCAGAAAGTCCTTGCTAGAGTTTGGGTGGAACTTGATAAAAAAACTATTAAGGTAAAAGATATTTTAGATTTAAAAGAAGGTGACATTTTACTTTTGGATAAACCAAAATCAGATAAAACTGTTAAAGTTTATGTAGAAAATGCTTATAAATTTAAAGGGAAACTTGTACCTCCTACCAAAGGCTATCATACTATCAGAATAGAAGAAAAAATTTATCCAGAAGAGGTATAAATATGGCAGATGAAAATCTTAAAAATGATCAAAATCAAGATCAAGAAGATTTAGCTAAGGCTTGGGAAGAAGCCTTAGCTCAGCAACAAGCTCAGGAAGGTCAAAATTCTCAAAATGATACAAATTCACCTCAAAGTGAAGAAGATATTATGAAAATGTGGCAAGAAGCGATGGGAAGTACGCCTGCGGCAGAGGAAACAACTTCTAACGAATCGGTTTTACCTTCGGATACTTCTTCCGAGGTTTCAGAGCTTCCGCCTGATTGGGAAATTTTAGCTGACATTCCTTTAGAGCTTTCAGTTGAGATTGGTGATACAGAAATGCCTATAGGGGATATAATAAAACTTCAACCAACTTCTATTATAGAACTTAGAAGAAAAGTAAACGAGCCTGTGGATGTTAAAATAAATGGAAAACTTGTTGCTAAAGCTGAGCTTTATGTAAATGAGGATAGGTGGGCCATAAAAATAATTCAAATAATATCTCCAGAAGAAAGATTAAAATTAGCTCGTGAGTTGCATGAGGGTTAAAAATGAGTTGGGATTTACAAAGTATATACATATTAGCTTCTGGTATGGAAAGAGCTAGAGAGCAGATAGATATAACAACAAACAATATGGCTAACGCTGCCACACCTGGATTTAAAAAAATTTTAGAAAGAGAAATGACTCAAGATGTAAAATTTACAAAAAAAGATCTAGGGAGTTTGGAAGATAACCTAAAAAATTACTTTGTAGATCCAAAAGTCTCGCCAGAGATGATAAAGTCTTACAAGGACGACATACATAAATACACAAAAGTTATTAATGACACTTTGCATTTTGCACGATTCAGGGATACAAAAGTTATTTACACCCAGGGAGCTTTAAAACACACCGGAAGAAAATTAGACTTAGCTATCGAAGGACGCGGTTTTTTTGTAATTAAAATAAAAAATAAAAGAGTTTTAACTAGGGACGGGCATTTTTTTATAATGCCAGACGGAAAACTTGTAACTTCTCAAGGTTACTCGGTTCTTGATAAAAATGGAACTCCAATTATTCTGCCTCCTACTTTAAGTGAGGA
The DNA here is from genome assembly GCA_027002265.1 of Aquificota bacterium. Taxonomy (GTDB): domain Bacteria; phylum Aquificota; class Aquificia; order Desulfurobacteriales; family DQVG01; genus DQVG01. Next base: position 15,905 of record JAMOTM010000072.1, read on the forward strand.
GGATATTTACATAGACTCCCAGGGAAATTTATATTACAAAAATATAAAACTAACCACTTTAAAAATAGAGGATTACGAGGAAATCAAGCCTCTAGGAAAAAATTTTTATGAAGGTATTGGAAAAGTTAAAAAGCCAAAATACTACATATATCAAGGATATTTGGAAGCTTCAAATGTAAATATTGTAAAAGAAATGGTAAAACTTATTGAAAACCAAAGAAGATATGAAATGAGTGCAAATTTAATAAGAGCTCTAGATACATTAAACAATGAGTCCAATGACCTTGGAAGAGTGTAATATTTCCTTTTTTTCCCTTAAAATACTTATCCTCCATGATAGAATATTCTTAAGATTTCATTTCTAAGTTACATTAAAAATCTAAAAAATATAAGAAGATTTTACAAAGAATAAAAAAATATATAGATATGTCTTTAAAGGAGGTTCTTTATGAAAAAAAGACTGAAAATTGTTTTACACTTTTCAAAAGATACGTGGGACAAGGCAGTTATATGTGATTTAATAAAAAAATATGACTTGATTGTAAATATTTTAAAAGCTCAAATTTATCCAAGAATGGAAGGTAATGCAGTTTTAGATATAGAAGGTAAAGAAGAAAATATAAAAGAAGCTTTAAAATATTTAAAGCAACTTGGAATAAATGTTAAACCTCTTGAACTTACAATAGACCGAGAAGAAGAAAAATGTGTTCACTGTGGTTTTTGTTTACCAGCATGTCCAACAAATGCCCTTTATATGGATATGAAAAGTAGAGAAGTAAAACTTGATAAAAGTAAATGTGTAGGTTGCGGGGCCTGCGTTTTAATGTGTCCTTTAAGAATAATTTATTTACCAATTTAAAGAGGGAGATATGGAAAGAAGAAAATTTTTTAAAGATTTATTTTCCTCTCTTAAAAAAGCTACCGGAGAATTTATTTATGAAACTTCAAAACCTATAGAACCTATTCTTAGAAGTCCCTATGCTTTACCTGAAGAAGAATTTTTGGTTAAATGTCAAAGATGTGGAAAATGTGTGGAAAATTGTAAAGGAAAAGTATTAAAAGTTTATTCCGGAAAAAATATAGTCATTTTTGGAACTCCCTACCTTGATTTTAAAGAAGGATATTGTCATTTATGCGGAAATTGCCTTAATGTGTGTTCTTCGGGAGCTTTAATTCCTAAAGAAAATCCTAAAATAGGTGTAGCCAAAATAATAGAAGATAAATGTCCAGCTTTTCAAGGCATGTTTTGTCAAACTTGCTATTGGGAATGTCCTTTAAAAGATAAAGCAATTATTTTAGAAAAAACATTTTTACCTAAAATTAACCCAGAGTATTGCACAGGTTGTGGAAAATGTCTATATGCATGCCCTTTAGGAGAAGAAGGCGTTATAAAAATTATTCCCATAGATAGATAATTTTATATTTTCAAGTTGACTTTTTTCTTCCTTTTCCTTAAATTCTTAAGAGAAATGTATTTTTTTATTTCTTAAATTAAATAAAAATTATAAAACATTTTAGACAAATTTTAGGGGGTTTTATCATGTTCAAAAAATTTTTACCCGTATTTGATTGGGGAACATATAATGCACTTTCAACTTTATCTAAAGCTGGGCTTATAGGAACTCGTCTTACGGAGATACCACCTATGCCTCTTGTTCAAAACGGAATAGATTACTTTTTAGAATATAGAGAAACTGCTCAGCGTCTTTTTAATACTATTACGGCTCATGGACCTTATTATCCTTTATCTGCTCCTGTAAATGAAGAAAGGGAAAGAGCTTTAGAAGCACATTTAAAAGCAATTTCTAACGCACTTGTTGCTGGAGCACAGGTTTACGGATATCACCTTGGAGAATATTTATGTAACGATCCAGAAAAAGATTTAGAACTTCATGCTTTAGCCCTAGAGCAAGTTTGTAAATTATATCCAACTATTATTTTTGCTCCAGAAACTTCTTATACTCCATTTGAGATTGGATCTATTGAGGAAATTGGATATATGATAGAGCATGTAAAGGCTAAAGGTTACGAAAATGTAGCTATTTCAGCTCAACTTGAAAATATATGGATGAGGGAAATGCAAGTTGCAGAAGGAAAAATTGACGCGGAAGAAGCTGATAAAAAGACAAACTATGATTTTTGGATGGATGTTTTAGAAAGAGTTTATGAACTTTCCGAAGGATTTTTAGTTTTAAAATTTTCTCAATGTATTCCATTTAAAAAAGGAGAAAGAATATTTAAAAAACGTGCTCCCTTAGGTCAAGGATATCCAAACCTAGAACCTTTGGCTGAAGCTCTTTCAGATTTCTTTATAACTACATATAAACGTGGAAGACTTTTAAGTCTATTTATTTATACAGGCCTTCCAGAAGTAAAATACAGAGATAGCATTACTATCTACTATGAAGTTATGAAAAGAATTGCGGAAAAAATTTAATTTTGGGGGGGGCGTATAGCTCCCCTTTTCTAAATAATCAACATAGCATCACCGTAACTATAAAATTTAAATTTATTTTCCATAGCTATTTTATAAGCTGTTAAAGTTAAATCTGTGCCTGCAAACGCACTAACGAGTAAAATTAAGGAAGAACGTGGAAGATGAAAATTTGTTATTAAATGATCTACTACCTTAAACTTATATCCAGGATATATAAAAAGATTGGTTTTACCCTCAAAAGACTTTATATTTAAATTTTCATCAAAAGCACTTTCTAAACACCTTGTTACAGTTGTTCCAACTGCAACTACAGCTTTTTCCTTTTTTTTAGTTTCTTTTATAAGCTCATATGTTTCGGGATATATTTTATATCTTTCATAATCCATTTTATGTTTTTCTATGTCTTCAACCTTTATTGGTCTAAATGTTCCTAGCCCAACATGAAGTGTAATAAAAGCTTTCTTTATATTTTTTAAATCTAAAGCTTTAAAAACTCTTTTCGTAAAATGAAGACCTGCAGTTGGAGCGGCAACAGAACCATATTCCTTGGCATATATAGTTTGATACCTTTGATAATCCTCATATGTTAAAGATCGCTTTATATAAGGTGGAAGGGGGATTTGGGCATATTTAAATAATGCATTTATAAACGCAAAAAAAGGATTTTTTTCTGAGGTTTTTATTTCTATTAAAGCCAATCTTTTACCTTCTTCTAAATAAGAAAGGATATGAATTTTTATATCCTCAGAAATTACAAATGTTTTTCCTGGTTTTAACTTTTTTCCAGGTTTTCCAATTATTTGCCATTTAGCAAAAACTTTGCCATCTTTTATATAAGGCTTTTCTTCTTCAGAAACTAAAAAAATTTCCCAATTTTCTTTTTCCGGAATCTTAAAGCGAGCTGGAATTACCTTTGTATTATTTAAAACTATTAAATCTTCTCTTGCCAGATAAAAAGGTAGATTTAAAAACTTATCTATTATTATTCCGGGATACTCCCAAAGAGATGGATTTTTTAAAAGCTTAAAGAATGAAATGTCTTTTATATTATATTTTGAAAAAACAATTTTTACTTTTTTCTCTTTTAAGTATAAAGAATTTAAGGGAGCGTATTTCTTATAAATAAAATCCTTTAGTTTCCTTATGACAATTAAAAGTTTAGATAAATCCCGTGGTTCTTTACCTTTGAGAGCTATTAAATGCTCAGGTAATTTATAATCAAATTCATATATCTTCATTTTTATTTTTTCATTTTCTAAAGTTTATTTATATCTATGCAGAAATCTTCATTTTTTATTAAGTTAAATAATAATTTTTGATAAGCGTTATCTAAATAAACTTGACAAAAAATTTCTAAAGTTTTGTCGTTTTCATTAATGTACATCACTTTTATTTCAAAGTTTTTAGGAAGATTTAAAATAACTATATTAAGAGGAGTCCCTTTCTCTGCTATAAATTTTCCATTTATATATAAATCTTGAGCTAAGCAAGCTCCCTTTAAATTCTTTAAATTTATTTTTTTATTTTCATCTTCATCCCAGAAAGTATAGTTTCCTAAATACTTTAAATTCGTAACAATAACACTTTGATTAGAATACTTTGAAATTTCATCATAATGTTTAGAATACCAATTATAAAATACTATCTCTGGAAGATGTAACGGTTTTAAAACTTTTTCGTTAAAATAAATTGTGCTTTTTATACTTTTTAAAATAGCATCTTTCCTTTTTTCATCTTTTAAAAGTTTATATTCTTTTATTTCCTCCTTTAAAGTTTGAATTACATTATCATTTAGTTTTAAACAAACATTTTTTGTTTGAATATCATCCAAGGTATAATTAAAACTTGAAAAATTACCATTTAAAACAGAATATAATAAATTCTTACCATAAGAATTTTTAAAAAATTTTTCTATATCTTCCTCAAGAGCTTTTTTATAAAATATGGAAAAAATAATATCTAATTTTGTTATTAAAGGCAAAGAATTAGAATCTAAAGTACTTTTCCTTAAAACTTCCTCTAAAAGCTTTTTATAATCTTCTTTGGGCACATAAAAATTATTTATTTTTGCAACGTAATTTTTAGGTAAGGAACATACTCTTACTTTTACTCCATAATAGTTTACATATTTTGGAGATAAATCTTCTTTCAACTTTGTAATGCTTACGTTTTCTATATCTTCATAGTAATTATTTTTTTTTATACTTTTTTTAAAACAAGAAAATAAAGAAATAGAAAATAGGAAACAAAAAACAAGGCTTCCTAATAGGTTAATTTTATTCAACTTATTAAACTCCATAATTTTTGTTTAAGTATTATAACTCAAGTTGCTAGTTAAAGATAAAAGTAGGTTAGGATTTAATTTTCTTTGAATTATACATTGTTAAAATTTTTTAAATTTTCAAAAATCAAACACAACTCATTTTATTTTCGTACACGCAAATTTATAACTAGCAACTTAGGTTATTATATCTTAACTATTTCTTTAAATAGTAAAACTTTTAACTCAAAATTAAATATTTAATTTAAATATTTCCTTTTTAAAGAAAGATATGTTCTTAAACCTAATCTTCTTTTTACATTATTTAAATATTTGTTTAGTTCTAAAGTAAATTTATCTAAACTTTGGAAAGATGCATAATTTTCATGAAACGCTGGAATAGTAACTTTTCTAGAAAGTTTAAGATAAAGATTTCTTATCATAATATAATCGTATGCTGTATAAACTTTTTTCTTTTTTAAAGCTTTTTCAAGAGCTAAAAGGAATTTTTGAAGTTTAGAAATAGATGCTGTAAGTTCATCTAATGTTGCAAAATAGTTTGCAGTCCAAGCACGAGTATGACATTCTTCACAAAGGGCCATAGCAACTTTTCTAGCTTCAATAAAAGATAAATTATATGTCATATTAAGACTTCTAGAGTATCTTAAAGGTTTAGAAGAGATAATAGCTTCTTTTTTCCCAGCTTTTATATAATAAGTTTTAGAAAGAGTTTTATTTATTTTCATATTTTTCTTTCTTGGAACTCCATAAAGAAGTTTCCAAGCACTTAATCTACTTACATTATGAGTAGAAGGATATTTTAAAGTATGTAAGTCATCCTCATAAATAGCCCCCATATGGCAACTTGCACAACTTGGACCTCTATAATCTTTGCCCGGGATAAGATTTTTCTTATCTAAATTTTTTGATAGATTTTTGTAAAGAACATAATGAAAACTGTGTTTATAACTTTCATAGGTATATTTATGACAAACACCACAACTTTCGGGGCTTCTTGCAACTTTTATGCTAAAACTATGGAAAGGATGACAGTTTGCACAAGAGCCTACACTACCATCTGGATTAATTCTACCTACTCCTTCATTTGGAAAACCAAGAGGACTTAAAAAAACTTTATCTACAAATTTTTTATAAACGCGTACCTTTGATCCATGACATTTTAAACAGGAGTGATTATTAAACAAACTAGCTAAGGTATATTTTGAAAGTTTTTTTCTTTTAAGAAATTTTGGTAAGAAAATAACTTCCGTACTTGGATTTTTCTTTATAAGAAGCTTATAATAAGGAAGTTTTGTATATTTTCCATATCCCATAAGTTTTAGAAGATATAAATAATATGATTTTGTTATTTGGTTATAAGATAAAGTAAAGTAAGCTTTTCCATGAAGAGAACTTAAATGTTCCTTTACTTCATTTTTATGACATCTTGCGCATTTTCTTGGAGTTACTAAAGTAGAAATTCTAAAACCATAATGCATAAAACTACTAGGATCTTTAATATCTGATCGATGACATTCATAACATCCTACACCTTTCATAGCATGTTTAGAATTTTTCCAGTCATAATATACAAACGCCTTAGCATTCATATGACATGATAAACATTGTAAAGTTTCCTCGGAGTATCTTTCTGCATTTTCTATTTTAGATATAGGTGTTTTTTTTATGTTCTTAGCAAAAGATATACTTACAAAAAAAGCTAAAGTTACACCCAATAAGCTTCTCATTATGAAATCCTCCGAATTTGAAAAGTTAGATTTCAAAAAAATTTTAACATAAAAAATTTATTAAAAGTTAATTGGCTAAATCCTTTTTTAAAATTTCTAATTTATTTAAATCTACACAAATATTGTTTTTAGCTTCCCTTAAAAGTCTATAAGCATATCTATTTATTTTTTTTAAAGCTATTAAGGTGCACACATCAAAAGTTAACTTGGAGTCATAAGTTATATTTTCTAAAATCACAAAAGGTTTTTGTTTTCTTTTTAGATAATTTTTTATCTTATAAAATTTTATAGGATACCTATAACCATATATAACGTACCCTCTTAAAACCCTTTTTTCATCTAAGGTTTTATTTGTTAAAAGATCCACAAGTTTCCCATTTTTATATCTAAGAAGATAAAGGGGAACATTGTATATTCTGTATGTGGCCACTAGAGATTTAAGTGTATTAAGATCTGAATTTTTAAAAAGATTATAAAGAGTTTTTAAGTAAGTTCTTTTTGGGACATAAATTTTAGAGATAAGGGTTTTATATCTAAATAAACTTGGTTTTATGGAATTTTCTATATTTAATTTTAATTTTTTTAATACTTCTACTTGTTTTTCACAGTCATCTAAAGATAAATTAGCTTTTTTACAATACTTTATTGGGTTACTTAGGATTTTATCTATATTATCTAAAGTAACTTTAGCATTTTCTAAATTGTTAAGGGTTATATTATAAAGAATTTTACATACATTTCCTTTTTTTAAAATTTTGCTTTTCTTTGATAAATAATTTAAAGCTATTTGAGGAGAAGTTTTTTCAAAAAGGTAATAAGCAATATCAATTTCCTTATTATTTTTTATATTTTTTTCAACTAATTTATCTAAAATAGCTCCAGATAAAACTACTTTTATATCTTTTTCATTTAAAGTTTTAGCTAGGTTTATATATGGTTTTAAATCCTTTAAAGTTATAGTTTGATTATAAATTTTTATAACTTCATTATTTTTTAGCTTGCAAACTTTTATTTTTCCAAGACCTTTTATATATAAACTTTTAGAGTAAGAAATAGATATAAAAAAGATAAAAAAAAGACTCTTTAGCAGATTTAGCATTTTAATACTCCTTGTTAGAATTATTTTTAAGTTTTTAATTTTTTCAAACAAAATATATTATAATTTTAAATAGGGCCCGAGGTTAAAATGAAAATAAATATAAATATTTTTATAGAAAATATTTTAATTCAGGCAAAAAGTTATTTTAAGTCTTTAGGTTTAGATGAAAATTCTATCTCAAATCTTCTTAAATTAGGAGAAGAAAGTTTAAAAAATCACTTAAGCTCCCTATTTTTGTTTTTCCAAAAAGAAGATATTAAATCTTTAAGAGAAACCTTACATGCTTTAGAAGGAGTTTTGTTAAATATGGGATTAAATTCCTTAGCTTTAAAAATCAAAGAAGTGCACAACTTAGTTAAGGAAGGAAAAGTAAAGGAAGCTGAGAATCTTTTTAGAAAAATAATAAGTCGGGGGCCTTAGACCCCCGTATAAAACTAAACTTCCTGATATTCTTCGTTTTTGGATTTAAAGTAATCATAAATAAGAACTAAGTTTAAAACTATCATAACCACAGTCATAATTCCAATTACTATAGCTTGAACTGGATTTTTAGCGGCAAATACAGGTACAATCTTTACTAAATACCAAATTAAAGCTGCTGTAACTGTAAACCATAAAATGAAAGCAGGATAAGTAATATACCAAGCTTGCTTTTTAAGAACTTTAGTTACATAAGCTGCAATAGTCAAAAGAGCAATTGATGCAAGCATTTGATTTGCTCCACTAAAAGCTGGCCAAATTATGGTATAAGCTTTAGACCAAGCAAGCCAAATTCCTAAAACAGCTGGGATTAAAGAAGCCACCCAACGATTTGTAAGAATGTTGTAAAGTCCGCCTAAAATGTTTTTAATGGGCTCTAAAATTTCAATAAATACATATCTTGCAAGACGATTTGTAGTATCTAAAGTTGTCATAGCAAAAGAAGATACCCACATAGCTGCAAATACAGCAACAGCTTTTATACTTAAGAAAGAAAAAGCATCATGAGCTGCATGAGCATAAGCCTTTGCAAATACACCAACAGGTCCTCCTGAAGCTTTCATTGCTTTAATATAGTTAGTTGCAAAATCATTTCCCATAGATAATCCTTTAATAACTAACGGAGCATAAGCAGATAGAGAAGCCAAAACCAAAGTAGATAAGAATCCCTCTGTAAACATTGCTCCGTAACCAATAAAAAGACCTTCTTCTTCATTTGAAAGTTGTTTGGAAGTTGTTCCAGATGCTACCAAAGCGTGAAATCCAGAAAGAGAACCACAAGCTACAATTAAAACTATGGCTGGCCAAAGAGGAGTAGGCTGACCACCAATTAAAGGTGGACTAAAAGTAGTAAATGCTGGAGCTACAAAAGATTTATTAACAATAATTAAAGATAGCCCCCCAAGAAGTAAACCTGCTAAAAGAAGCCAAGCATTTAAAAAATCTCGAGGTTGTAAAAGTATCCATACAGGTAAAGATGCCGCAACGATAATATAAACTAAAAATACTACAAGCCAAGTATTATAAGATAGATGAATTGGCACTTGGAAAGAAAGCCAAATTGCTGCAATTAAAAATATGATAGCTAGAATACTTGAAATCTTAAAGCTAATTTGTCTTTTGTACATAAGATATCCTAAAATAACTGCTTCTATGATAGTTATAATATAGGCACTTGCTGTTGGAGGTTTAGCTGCAAAGATTTTAGCTATTACTGCCGCAAAAGCTGCAACTACCAAAATTAGTGCAAAGAATACAAATAAGCTAAATAAGTATCCGGTTCTTTTACGGATAAGCTTTCCGGCAATCCATTGAATACTTTTCCCATCGTATCTAACCGAAGACATTAAAGATATATAATCATGAACTGCCCCAATAAATGCATTTCCAAGCCAAATCCATAAAATCGTTGGTAACCATCCCCAAACTAAAGCAAAAACAGGTCCTAAAATAGGTCCAGCTCCGGCGATTGAAGCAAAATGATGTCCAAATAGAACGTATTTATTAGCAGGAACAAAATCCACTTCATCTCTAAGTCTATGGGCTGGGGTGATATTATCCTTTGAGGCTTCTAAAACTTTTTTTTCAAGAAACTTACCATAAAGAAAATAGAGACTTAAATATATAACTACTGAAAGTAAAATTAAAAGCGTAGTGGTCATTTTTGAAACCTCCTTTTAAATAGTAGCTAATTTCATGATTTTCCTATAGTTATTAAATTTCCAGTTATAATTTTATCGGAAATTTAAAAATAGGGTATATAGAAAATAAAAAACTTTCTCAATTATCTATTACTTATTCCTGTATAATTTAAGCACTACAAAATTTTTACAAAAAATTTACACAAAAAATTTACAAACTGGAGCTGTGAAAGTGCAAATAGGAGTTTGCCCTTTTTGTGGAGTAGGTTGCGAAATTGGTTTTGAAAATGGAAAAATTCATAGGGTAAATGGGGTTTCAAGTGACCATAAACTCTGTATAAAGGGACTTTTTGCTCATAAATTTATAGATGCACCCGATCGTTTGAAGGGAGCTTATATTTCCAAAGATTTTTTAGAAAACATAAATGAGAA
>JAMOTM010000073.1 GCA_027002265.1 Aquificota bacterium
AATATGCAAAGGACCTGTATCTACAGAGATGAAATAATCCATATCTGCAATTGTAGAAATAAGCTCAAGTAAAGATGTTTTTCCTATTAAATTAATAACTTTTTTTGAATTTACTTCAATTTTCTGCACTTTACTTCCAAATAAAACTAAAAATATATTTTTATTTTTAAATTCTTTTTCAAAAATTTTAATAAAGGTTTTTAAATTTTCTTTAGGATAGCTTCTATATATATCCCCAGAAAATGGTGCAAAACCAATATATATTGTATTTTTCTTCTTTTTTATCTTTGAAAAGCTATTATCCTTTTTTAAAAGGCCATAATAATCTTTTTTCTCTATTTTAAAATAATTTGATATAAGCTTTAAAAAATTCTCGCAACTAGAAGGCCCATTTTTAAAAGCTTTGTTATCAGTATATAAAAAATTAAATGGAGCTTCTCTAAAACCAATTCTATTTGGAATTTTAGCAAGAAAGCTAAGAAAGGTCCAATATATACTTTGATGAATATGAAAAAAATAATTTAATTTTAATCTTTTTATTTTGTTTAGATCTTTAAAAAATTTTTCTCTTTCAAAGAAGTTTACTTTAAAAGGTAAAAAGGGTAAATAAGCTTTTAAATGCTTCTTTCCAAAAAGATATATTTCTACCTTATTTTCTAAATTTTTGTAAGCATTATATATAGTTGGTAAAGCATATAAAAAGTCTCCAATATGATTAAGAAGAGAAAAACCTATTTTTATTTTATTTTTCTTTCTCTCCAAATTTTTTTGCCTCTTCTATTACTTCTAAAAAGGTTTCTATTATCTTTTGATAATCTTCTTTTCCTTCTTCTACCTTGTCCATCATTTCTTCAAGTTTTCTTGTAAATTCTTCACTAATCCATTTTTCAAAATTTTTCTTTAGAAATTCATAAACCTCTTTTCCTCGTTTAGTTGGGTGTAAGTATCCTTTTATTTCTATAACATATCCTCTTTTTAAAAGAGTTTGAATAATCTGTGCATAAGTAGATGGTCTTCCTATTTTCCTTTTTTTCATTTCCTCTATTAAAGTTCCTTGGGTATAAGGCATCACTTTTGAAAGTTTTGTTTTTTCTATATTTACACTTTCATCTGGAAGAGAAATTTCCTTTTCACTTTCAAAGTCCAAGGTATAAACTTTTAAAGGAATAATCTTGTTAAAACCATCTTCTAAAATTTTTGTAGTAAAAGTCTTTTCTATAGAAATGTCTAAGGGAATTTCTTCTTTTTTCTTTTTTATTTTTCCAAAAAGAGAACATAAAAGTGTGCTTTCTTCTAGAAGAACTTCTTTCATTTGAGATGCTATAAACCGTTTAAAGATTAGATCGTAAAGTCTATAGTGGTCCTTTGTTAGTTTTATATTATTTAAAAGAGCAAACTCTTTTAAAGCTTCTATATCAAGGGGACGGGTAGGTCTTATACATTCGTGAGCTCCACCTTCTTGCCAGGTTCTGCCTTTAAAATATTTTTCTCCGTACTTTTCTAAAATATACTCTTTTGCTACATTGATTCCGGTAGTGGAAACTCTCATAGAATCTGTTCTGTGGTAAGTATGAATCCCAAGTTCAAACATTTCTTGTAAAAGTTTCATTGTTTTTTCTGCCGAAAATTTAAGTTTATCTGAAGCATCTTTTAAAATTTCAGAGGTTGTATAAGGAGGTAAGGGATTTTTCTCTGTTTTTTCTGTTTTTAAAAGTTTTAAAACTAATTTTTCAAATTCCAAATATTTTAAATCCCTTGTGTTTATTTCTTCTAAAAATGTAGAAAAACTAAGATCTTTATATGAAATTTTTATATAAGGATATTTTTTTCTTGCCTCTTTATCTCTTTCTATTACCCATCCTAAAACTGGGGTTTGGACTCTACCTGCAGAAATGTTTTCCTCATGAAAAGTCTCTTTTAAAAGATTTGAAAGGGCAAAACCTACCCATCTATCTGCAATTCTTCTTACAATTTGGGCTTTTACCAAATTTAAATTTATATTTCTATACTTCTTTAAAGCTTCTAAAAATGCTCTTTTTGTAACCTCATGAAATTCAAGTCTCTTTACATTATCTCTATAAGGATATAAATTTACCCCTACATCCCAAGCGATTTTTTCTCCTTCAGTATTATGACAAAGTATATTATTTGCTATAAAGTTATGTGTTTCAGTTTCAAAATCATAAACATATTCTTCTTTTAACTCAAAACTTATTTCTTTAATTTTCTCACAGATAATATCTCCATTAACTAAATTTTCAATTTTTTCTTTATATTCCTTTTTAATGTTTCCCTTTTCCAATAAACTTTTTAGAACTTCTTTTGTTAATAATTTTTTTCCATAAATCCTTTCTGAATAAGAAGAACTTAATTTTGTAAAAATTCCTTTGGTATCTTCAAATTTTAATAAATGATAATAAGTTTTATTACTTTTAGTTTTTTCTAATTTCCTGTTTTTATAATCCTGAAGAAATTTAATTTTTTCAATGAATTTATTGTTTTCTTGACCGTGAGTAAATATTTTATGAAAAACTTTATCCTCTAATTTTTCCTCGTAAACCTTTGGAATAATTCCCAAAATCAGTAATAAGACAACTACATCATCTTTTAAGTCTTTTGAAATAGTTGTTAAATTAGCTTCTCCCTTAGAAACAGTACCATCGGCACTAAATAGTCCTCTTAAAAAAGCTTTTATTATATTTATATTTGAATTAAAAATAATATTTGGAACTTTTTTATTTCCTGCCTTACCTTTTATATTTAAAACTTTTTCCATTAAATCTTTTAAAAATTTTGAGTGGATAACAATTGTTATGCCATCACTATGAATGGAGTAATTAAAATTAAATCTTTTTGCAAGTCTATTAATTAGATCTATAACTTCTTTATCCTTGCAAGATATTCTTACATATCTATTTTTATGATAAGATCCATCTCCTATCCATAGTCCAATGAAACTTGCAAACTCTTCATCTAATTTAAAAAATCTATCATAGTATTTTCCATTTATTTTTATTTTGTTTTCTTTTATTTCAGTAATACCTAGCTCCTCTTTGTAATTTGCAAGGTCAATAATAACTTCCTTTTCCTCAAATGGTAATTTTGCATTTGTAATTATGTAGTCCCCTATTTTTAAATTAGCAGGTGTTATTTCTTTTAAATTTAAATTTTTATCTAAAACAAAAATAGAGTGATCTACAGTAATTTTAATTTCTCTTCCGGTTTTGGTTTTTATGGTGTAAATAGGCTTATAAACTTTGTGTCTTATTAAATATTTTGCTTTTCCAAACCTTACTTTATAATTATCAACTAAAGGGATCTCAGTATCTTCAAGTTCAATAATTTCATGTCCATTTTTAATTTTTACTTCTTTTTCTTTTTTAAGTTTATTGAAAAATTCTTCTACAGTAATGTGTTTTATTGTTCCCTTTTCTTTTATTAAAACCTTGCTATCACCAGTTATGGAATCCGGATCCGAAGCAAGGTAAATCTCATCTATTTCCAAAGATATATCTCTTAAAGCTTTTAATATGTCTATCTTATCTTCTAAGTTTTTATTTCCACAGTAGGGACAAGGAGAAGCTTTTATATATTTTTGACAATTAG
>JAMOTM010000074.1 GCA_027002265.1 Aquificota bacterium
TCAACTATTGAATCAAGACATTTAGCTATATATTTTTCTTCGTTTAAGATTGGAATTATTACAGAAATTTTTGGCATCTTTTATAAACCTCCTCTACACTTAATTCTTTTAAACATTTAAAATCACTACATCCGACATAATCGATTGCCGGGTTAAAACATGGTCTACACTCTAAATTTAAAAAAACACTCTCATTATTTTTCCTATAACCTCCCGTTTCTTTTTCATTTGCCATTCCAAAGATTGCTATACTATTTACTTTAGTAGCATATCCAATATGCAACAAACCGCTATCATTACCTATTAATAAATCTAAATTAGAAATAATAGTAATTACATTTTCTATGTTTTCTTTTACTATGATTCCTAAATCTTTAAATTCTTCTTCAAGTTCTGTTTCATCAGGACCTATAAAAATCAGTTTATTTCCATCAATTTTTTGTATTAACTCTTTAAAATAAGGCCATCTCCTAAATTTTTGTTTTCTTCCTGTGCCAACAACAAATCCAATATTTTTTTGATTAGTTTTTAAATATTTCTCTAACACTTTTTGATTATTATTTATGTAAATATATGGCTCTTTCGTAACATCTTTAAGCAAAGGATTCACAATTTTTAAATTCATTTCAATTCTATGAATATCTTTTTCCTGCACACCACAAAAAACTTTCTTCACTCCCAAAAGCTTACCTAACAATCTAACTTTTTTAGGATTAATTCCGGCAGTTGCCACTAAATAATCGTATTTTTTAAAAAACTTCATCATCTTCCACATTTTATCAACCACAAAAATATTTTCTAGAAAGTCATTATTTTTTAAAATTCTTTTGTTTATTTCATTTGTAGTTACCAAATCAGCTTTATATCCACTAAGGGCTAAACTTTTTAGCATAGGAGTCGCCATTATCATATCACCCATACCCCAGGAGTGAAAGAGTAATATTTTTTTCATTTTAATCTCGCTAATTCTTTATAAGTTGTTACCCATTTTCTAATCCAATTTTCATATCCGAAATTTTGCAAAGCATAATTTCTTATATAATTTTCTTGCTCTTTAAAGTAAGATATATTTTTTTCAAAAGTCATTAATTTTTTAGTTAAATCGTTATTATCATAAATATCAAAAACATACCCCACTTTATTATCACTTACAATTTCGGGCAAAGCCCCTCTATTACTTACTATAACCGGTTTACCAAACATCAAAGATTCTATCGCACTCATTCCCAACCCTTCTTCAACTATACTAGGAACCACTGTAACATCCACATTAGGAAAAAAATATTTTTGAGAAACTCTTCCTAAAAAAATAATATTATCACTTTTATATTTATTTTTTAAATAATTCATATAATTTTTCTCTCCACTACCGGCTACCAACAGTTGACGTTTCTTAAAAAAAGAATCGTATTTAAATATTTTCAATAAATTTTCAATACCTTTATATTTAATTAAAGTACCTATATATCCGTAAATTATTTTATTTTCTTTTTTTCTTCTTGCATTTAAGTAAATTTCATTACCGAATATTCTGGAGTTATAAATAACTTTTTTTACAGAAGCATCGCTAAAATAGCCGTAAGATAAAAACTTATTTAAAATAAAATTACTAATTCCCACAACATTTATATTTTTAGATTTTATTTTATGCGGATATCTTAAAACTTTACATTGAAAACACTGCTTCTTACATATATTCCCACCTCTTACAAAATTAGCCGGACATAAAAAATACTGGTCATGTAATACCTGCACAAAAGGATAATTAAGTTTCTTTAAAACATCCCATAAAGCAATTGAAAAGCCCTGCAGATTATGAAGAGACACTACATCAGGACTATACTCTCTTATTACGTTTTCGATAATTTTATTATTCAAGGGATTATATATATCAAATAATAACCACATCTTTATTTTAAAATCCGAAGGTCTTTTTATTATTTTAAAATTCGGAAAATATAAATTTTTTATAGGAATTCTTATTACTTCAATATCATCAATATTTTCATAGACTATCTTTTTCTCGTTTGTCAAAGTCAAAATTTTAACTTCATTGCCTAATTTCTTAATTCCTTTTACTAAATTTTCCAATGTTATCTCTACTCCCCCTCCTATAAAAGGTTTATAAAAAACATTTACGAACAAAATTTTCATTTAAAAACCTTATGATATAAAAAATCCACAAATTCATATATTTTTTTATATTTATAAATCATCGGATATTTTTGATTATGATAATTCAAAGCTTTATTCGCAAGCTCGGAAGATAAAGATTGTTTATTGGAATTTTGAAGTTTAGACACTAAAAGTGAACTGTTTTTCATCCAATCAAGATAACTTTCGGCATATTTTCTCGCATTTTTTTTAAAATCGCTTATATTATTAAAGTTTTCTACATAAAATAACATTTTATTGACCAAATCATTAACATTAACTTCGCATTTAGGCCAATAATAACCGTCGGCTCTAGCATATAATTTATCTATTTCTACCAATTTACCGTTTATCCCATCTTTCACGAATTCGTTCATAGGTCCGTTATCAGGAACTATAGCCGGCAACCCCATAGAAACGGCCTCCGCAATAGTCAATCCGATTCCCTCCAATACCGTAGGATATACATAAACATCCCCTAAATGATACAATCCGGGAGCCGATACCGTTTTTATAATCACTTCTACAATATTTTTATCCGTCAATTTTTTCAATATTTCCCGTTCCTCATTATTTAAGAACTTGTTCAAATCGGTTTGAGAATGAATAACAACTTTAAAATCGGTAGTTATTTTATATAAATTATTTATAGCCCTTATTAAAAAAGCGGTTCCCTTTCTATGAGGGCTAATTCCGCAGGAATGGAAAAATACAATTTTATTTTTATTTACGGAAAAAAAACTTTTAGGAGAAAACAATTCGATATCTGTTCCCCAAGGTATATAATAAGCTTGCGGATGCCATTGAAATACTTGATAATGTCTTTTAGTGTTACATATTAAGAAATCGTATACACCGAACAACGATATCGAATCTTCCTTATAATAATCAACATACGTTCCGGTAAGAATATTTTTATTTTTACAAAAAATTACTGGTTCCCACCAATGTTGTTCATTAAAAATTACCGTATCGATATTTTTAAAATTCAAAAATCGTTCGAAATCTTTCAAATCGATATAAGTTGGTATCGGAAAACTCTTTCTTCTTCCCCACCATACATAGTCTTTATCCCAATTTTTATCTCCCACGGCATATTCTTCTCCTCCCCTTACATAAATAAATACGTTATATTCTTCCGACAAAACTTTCATAAGTTGTTTAGATACGTATGCCGCACCTCTTTCAAACCATGTAGTAACAATCGCTAAATTTTTTTTCATAAAATTCCTTTAAGAAATTCATAACGTTTAATATTTTTAAAAAAAACCACCGTCCCGAATAATAATATTATAATCAATATTTTCTCATTTATACTTTTCGCTATTAAAAAATAAGTTATAATTAATATATATACCAAATTAAAATAGACATAAAATTTTGACATAAATTTAAATTCGTTTTTATACATAACGACTATCAAAAATAAAAAATTAAAAGCATCGCTTATAAAAGTCGTATATGCTGCACCTATATCTTTATAAATCGGTATATAGATATAATTTAAAATTCCGTTTAATAAAAGCATCAAAATTATTCCAACTCCCACCCCCCATTCTTTCTTATGAAGATAAAGCCAGTTAACAAAAAATGCGGAATGAAATTTAAAATAAGTCCCCAAAACCATAATAACAAATAAATCTCTTGCATTTTTATATTTATCGCCTATAATTAAATTTACCAATAAATCACTTGAAATCAATAACATACCAACAAATAAAAAACTAATAAGCATAACGACTTCTAATATCCTCGAAAACAATTTAATATCTTTTTTATCGGCAAATACATTATAAAACACCATAGAAATAGTAAGTAAAAAAAATTCTAATTTTTCATATAAATTATAACTACCTCCATATTCCGCAATATCATAAGAAAAATTAAAATAATTCAACATAAAAACATCAAGTCGTGAAAAAATCAAATTACCTAAAAAAATAATTATCCAAGGAATCATAAATTTTAAATTCTTTTTTATAAAAAAAATTGAAAAGAAAAAATATTTTAAGTTTACTTTAAATAAAAGAATTTTTTTATTCAAAATTCGCTTATACAAAATGACATAAACAAATAAAATCGAACATAACACGCCTAACAACACATCCAAAAATAAAAATTTTTTGTAATATAATCCGACTATCAGCAAAAACTGAAAAAAAACAGCCCCTACGTTAACATAAGCGATATAATCAAATCTAGAAAAACTTTTAAGAAGTTTTTCCAATACATCTTTTAATACGAATAAAAACACATAAAGTATAATAAAAAAAGCTATCTTATAATTAAGAAAATTAAAGCATAAAAAATATAAGATGATTACAATAAAAAAAACAACTATTTTAAAATTAAATAAAATGTTAAAAAAATAATATTTTTTTTTTGTTATAGCTTCTCTATAAAAAAAATTACCCAATCCTAAATCTATAAAACCTATAATATACAAAACAATCGCTAAAAACAAATTGTAATCTTTAAATTCTTCAACCGATAAAGATTTTACGATTAAGCTATATATTATTAACGATAAAGGAAAAGTAATTATTTTAGAAAAATATTGAATAAAAATAGACTTAACTACCAACTTTTTAAATCCTTAACAATCGTTCGCAACTTATGAATAAGAGTATGTCCAGATAAAATTTCTTTTTTTAAATTATTAGATAATCTTAAAGTATATTCATAATTTTTTAATAAAAATAAAACCTTTTCTTCTATCTCGGAAAAAGATGTATAATAAATAAAATCGTTTTCAAAATCTTTTTTCATATCTTCCTGATAATTAGATAAACAATAAGTACCTATTCCAAAACTTTCAAAAAACCGATGATTAATTCCGTTATAAGGTATAACGTCCTTTTGCCCAAACCCGTAATGAATATTAATAACCAATTTTGAATTTTTATATGCGAAATACATCTCTTTACCTATTAACGACCTTCCCATATAAAATTTTTTATATGGCGTTTTATTCCATTTTTCAGGTCCCCATATTTTAATATTAAGTTTCGGTAATTTTTCCAAATATTTCAATAATACCAATCTCTCATTCGTAGGAGAACCTATAAAACTTATATCGGATTTATAATACTCCGAATCTTTACTGTTAAAATTTCTATCCATTAAAGTATCGAATCCGAAAGATAAATATTTCACATTATGAGGACAATTCAATAATTCTATAGTTTTAGAATCAAAAGTATAAAAAGCATCATAATACTTATAAATTTTTTTTATAAAATCCAAAACCCACGGACCGTCTCCTATCCAATTTATTAAAGGAATCTTAAATTTTTTTATCTCTTCCAAAATAAAAGGCGTAATTAGTTCGCCTTTTGAAACAAAAATAAAATAAGGTTTAATCTCTTTTATCTTTTTTTTTATCTCTTTCAATAAAAGATTTTCATAAAAAGGTTTTTTTAATTTATAAAAATAACTGATTTCTCTATAATCCAAAGAATACGTTTCAAATCCCAAATATTTAAAATTATTAACTAAACTTCTCTCCCACACCCCTAAAGAACTGTTAATAGGGTGTAATAATAAAATATTTTTCATACCTCTTTCCAATTATTCTCTCTTAATTTCTTAATATAATCTTCCAATTTATATTTACATTTCCAACCTAAAGCCTTAGTTTTATCCGTTACAACTTCGGCACTCATTCTATTTCCTCTTCTACCGGGTAACATTATAATTTTTTCCTTTTTTAAAGCCTCTTCTAAAGGCATATCCAAAAATAATTCCGCAACTTCGATAATACTAAAAAATTTTTCATTACCTATTCCGAATTCATCTCCATAACCGTTTTTACCTATCAACACAAGTCCGTTTATAATATCTTCTATATAAGTAAAATTTCTTTTTTGAGTTCCGGGACTTACTATAGTAAGAGGTTCTCCTTTTCTCATTTTCTCTTTAAAAAGAGCTATTAACGTCGCATATTTTCCGGTAGAAATTTCCCCGGGACCATATACGTTATAAAAATAAGTAATGGCATAATTTATACCATACCAATTTCCATAATTAATTACAAGCTCAGTATTACTCGCTTTTGTCCATGCATAAGGAGAAGTATTTCTAGCTATTCCTCCATCTCCAAATTTCGTACTACTTCCAGCATATATAATTTTAGCTCCGGTTTTTCTAACAAATTCCAATACCTCAAAAGTTCCTATTTTATTATATTCATAAACAATTCTCATATCTTCAAAAGATTGTTCCACTCTACTGTATTCTCCCAAATGATAAACTATATCGGGAATAAAATTTACCAATTTATTTATATCTCTAGTATCCCCTTTGAGATATGTAACGCCGGGAATATGATTATTTTCACTCCCTGTAAAATAATTATCAAGAGAATAAACTTCATTACCTAATCGTAATAATTTTTTACATAAATGACTTCCTACAAAACCAGCTCCTCCAGTTACCAAAATTTTTTTATTTTTCATAACTTCTCCTTTAAAAATTTTACAATCCTCTCACTTGCTTTTCCATCCCCATAAGGATTTTTACATTTACTCATTTTTTTATACTCATTTTCATCATCTAAAAGTTTTTCAACTTCTTTAACTATTTTTCTCTTATCTGTCCCTACCAATCTCAAACATCCGGATTCAATTCCTTCCGGTCTTTCCGTAGTGTCCCTCATTACCAAAACCGGTTTATTAAGAGAAGGGGCTTCTTCCTGCACTCCTCCGCTGTCGGTTAAAATCAAATAACTTTTACTCATTAAATATACGAACTCCAAATAGTTTAAAGGCTCAATTAGCTTTATATTTTCAATAACTTGTAAAATTTTATTAACCGGTCCTCTAACATTTGGATTCAAATGAACAGGATAAATAATATTTATATCTTTATGTTTTAAAGCAATTTCTTTTAAAGCTTCACAAATATTTAAAAAGCCCTGCCCGAAATTTTCTCTTCTATGCCCCGTTACCAAAATAAATTTAGAATCAAAAGAAAAATTTAAACGCTTTAAAATTTTTTCTTTTAACTTACTGTCGTTTTCAATTTTTTTAATTACCCAAAGTAGAGAATCAATTACCGTATTACCTGTTACAATAATATTCTTTTCATTCAATCCTTCTTTCACTAAATTCTCTTTTGCTTTTAAAGTAGGAGCAAAATGATATTTTGCTAAAATGGAAGTCATTTTTCTATTAGCTTCTTCGGGATAAGGAGAATAAATATTACCGCTTCTAAGTCCCGCTTCTATATGAGCTATATCAATTTTTTTATAAAATGCTGCTAAACTCGCACTAAAGGTAGTAGTAGTATCTCCGTGAACCATTACTAAATCTGGTTTAAAATCATTTAACACATTTTTTAAACCCAATAAAACATTTGAAGTAATATCATAAAGATCTTGATTTTTTTTCATAATACCTAAATCATAATCGGGAATCATCTCAAAAATTTTTAAAACTTCATCAAGCATCTCCCTATGCTGAGCTGTAACACATATTTTTACATTAAAAATATCTGCTTCTTTTAATTTCTTAATAACCGGTGCCATTTTTATAGCTTCCGGACGAGTTCCAAAAATTATTAATATTTTCAAATTTTTTCCTCAATAATTTCACAAATCATATGCCCTATCATAATATGCATTTCTTGAATTCTTGGTGTATCATTTGAAGGAATAATTATATTAATATCCCCCATATTTTTTATTTCTCCACCATTTTTCCCACTTAAAGTTATTATTTTACAATCATATTTTTTTGCGCTTTTTATCGCATTTATCACATTTTTACTATTTCCACTCGTAGAAATCGCTATTAAGACATCTCCCTTTTTTGCCAATGCTTCTATTTGTCTGGAAAAAATATAATCAAATCCATAATCGTTTCCTATTGCAGTAAGGGCTGATGTATTTGTTGTAAGTGCAATTGCTGGTAAAGCAATCCTATCTTTTTTGAACCTCCCAATAAGTTCTGCTGCTATATGTTGAGCATCTGCTGCACTACCTCCATTCCCACAAAGTATTATTTTATTTCCTTTTGTTAAGGCATCAATACATAAACTTCCAGCCTTTTCAATTAAAGGCAATAAATCATAAATTTTTTTTGCTACTTTTATATGCTGATTTAAACATCTATTTAGCATTTTTTATCTTTTCAATTATAGTAGTAGTACTTTTACCTTTAATAAAATCTATCAATATTACTTCTTTTGCAATATCACTGCCTACAATTTCTTTATCTTCATAATCTTTACCTTTAACTAAAATATCCGGCTTTATTGTTTTTATAAGTTCATATGGAGTATCTTCATTAAAGATAATTACATAATCAACTATCTCTAAACTAGCAAGAAGATACGCTCTATCATATTCATCATTTATAGGTCTATTCTTTCCTTTTAATCTTTTAACCGATTCATTTGAATTAACTCCAACTATTAATATATCTCCAAGAGCTTTTGCTTTTTGCAAATATTTCACATGTCCTAAATGTAATATATCAAAACACCCATTAGTAAAAACAATTTTCTTATTTTTATTTTTTAAATCATCTGTTATTTGCTTTATTTTTTTTAAATCAACTATTTTATAATCTACATTATTATCAAATTTTTTCTTTATTTCCTCTATTTCTGAAATAGTAGCACTTGCACTTCCAACTTTACCAACTACCACTGCCGCCGCTGCATTTGCAAAATGTATAGCTTCAATTAAATCATCATTTTCACTCAAAAAATATCCAAGAGCTGCCAAAACAGTGTCTCCCGCTCCTGTTACATCATAAACTTCTTTTGCAACTGTTGGAATTTTTATAAATTTATCTCCAAATAAAGCCATTCCATCTTTTCCGAGAGTCACGAGTAAATATTTTAAATTAAGCTCTTTTTTTAGTTTCCACCCCGCTTTAATTAAATCTTCTTCCGTATTTATATCTATTCCTGTAGCAAATGAGAGCTCATTTTTATTTGGTTTTATCATCCAAGCATTTTTGTATTTACTAAAATCCCTTTTCGGATCAATAATCAACTTTTTATTATTTTTACCGGCAAGGTTAATAATCTTTTGAGTCAATTTTTTAGTTAATACTCCTTTTTCATAATCACTTAAAAGTATCAAATCTAATTTATCTAAATTATTTTCTAAATATCCTAAAATTTTATCTTCAAAATCTTTTGTAATTGCCTTTTTTGTTTCTTTATCATATCTTATTACTTGCTGATTTGAAGATATTATTCTACTTTTAATAATTGTTTCTCTGTTTTTATCAATAAAAATCCCTCCAATATCCACTCTTTTTTGTTTTAAGAGATCAATTAATATATTGCCATTTTTCCCAACAACACCTGAAACAATCACATCAGCACCCAATTCTAAAAGATTATTTACAACATTTCCTGCCCCTCCTAGCCTATACTCTTCTTTTTCAATTTCAACTACAGGCACAGGAGCTTCTGGTGAAATTCTTTCACTTTTTCCCCATAAATAATGATCTATCATAAAATCACCGATTACAGCTATCATTTTATTTCTTCCTCATATATTCTAATAATTTCAGGTACATATGTTTTTATTCCATTTTCAAGATTGAATCTTGGATTATAATCTAAATATTTTTTAGTATCTTCTATATCAGCTTCTGTAAAATACTGATATTGCTTTTTATATGGATTGGGTATATAAACATCTTCCCTTTTTATTGAAAATTCTTTTTTTAAAAGATCTACAATCTCCTGAAAACTTCTTGCAATTCCTGTTCCTACATTATAAACTCCATTTTTTTGTGAATTACATGCTTTTATATTTGCTTGAATAATATCTTCAATATATACAAAGTCTCTTTTTATCTTATCGCTACCTTCAAATAATCTAGCCCTCTCACCTTTTAAAAGTTGCAAACCAAATTGAAGTACCATTGATGCGGTTTTTCCTTTAAAATATTCTCTTTTTCCATATACATTAAAATATCTGAGCCCTACTATTCTTATTTTATCGTAATACTCTTTTGCTAAATTATCCATCATCAATTTAGAAAAACCATATACATTATTTGGTCTTTCATATCCTATTTTAAAAATATTACTATTTCCATAAGTAGCAGCAAATGAAGCATAAATCATTGAAGCATTTTTTCTAACTGCCAAATCACATAAATCCTTAAAAGCATTTACATTTGTATCTATCATAATCTTTTGATCACTTACAGTTGTATCTGAAATAGCAGCTTTATGAAAAATATAATCAATATTATACTCTTCTAATTTTTCTATATCTTCTTTTTTAGTAATATCTCCACTTATTACTATTCCTTTAAAACCTAATAAATTTTTAAAATGACCCAAACTTTTTAAATTTCCATTACTAAAAGTCTCTTCATTTCTAAATTTATCAAATACAATTACTTTTGCATCAGGGAAATTTTTTTGAAAATAAAATGCCAAATTACTTCCAATAAATCCGGCACCACCAGTAATTAAGATAGTTTTATTATTAAAATCTATATTCCCATATTTCATAAAATACCTTTTTTAAAATCTTCTTTTATCTTTTCTAACAATGAAAAAAGTGAACCTTCTACTTTATAACATTTTTTAAGACCTGCTCTTTTACAAGCTTCAATATCGCTATTATTATCTCCTATCATTATAGAATTTTTTAAATCTATATTATATATTTTAGCTAAATCCAAGATCATCCCAGGTTTTGGCTTTCTACACTCACACTCTCCTGTAATATCAGGATGATGGGGACAAAATCTTATATCTTTTATTTCGATATTTTCTCTTTTTAACTCCTCTTTCATCCATTTAGTCAATTTAAAAAAATCTTCTTCATTATAAAATCCTCTTGCTATTCCACTTTGATTAGTAATAATAAAAAGAGCATATCCATTCATTTCTAAAAATCTTAATAATTCAAAAATTCCTTTTTTAAATTTAAATTTATCAATATTACTAACATATCCATAATCTTCATTAATCACTCCGTCTCTATCTAAAAATGCTGCTTTCATTCTTTTATCCAAGATATTTCTTAATTAAATTTAATCTAAATACTGTTATTTTTAATACTATTTTTTTCTATTAATTTTATAAAATTTTTATTTTTTATCACTTTTTCCAATAAATCCATATACTTCATCGAATGACAATCACTTCCGAGAAAATCAATCATATGTTGTTTTGCTAAATATTTTACCTTTTTTTGAACATTTTTACCATAAAATCCTCCGAAGGAATTAATATTACATTGAAAAAGCACTCCTAAATCTTTTAATTTTTTATAATCATCTAAATCCTCTATATATCTGTATCTTTCAGGATGGGCAAGAACTGGGGTCAGCCCTTTAGTCTGAATTTTAAAAACAATTTCTTCCAAATTTATAGGTTTTTCATAATAAGAAGTTTCAAACAGCAGATATTTATCATTTATAGGCAATAAATCACCGGTTTCAATTCTTTTCAAAAACTCTGAATCAGCATAATATTCGGCGGATATATCCAACTCTATATCTAAATTTTTCACAGCATTTTGAAGTTCTTTAAATTTATTTAAAATTATTTTTGTAGAATTATTATACGTATCTTCCATTACATGAGGAGTAATTATAAGCTTTTTATATCCTAAAGAAATAAATTTTTTAATAATTTCAATACTTTCATCCAATGACTTAACCCCATCATCAATACCCGGCAACAGATGAGAATGAATATCCGTTTTTAAATATAAAGGTTTTAATTTTTTAAAAAAGATCATTTTTCCTCACTATAATACCCATACCCATAACCATATCCGTATCCGTAAGATGATTTTGATTTCACATCATTAAGTATTATACCGAGCCCTTTTATTTTTTTATTATATTTTAAATCATTTACATTATTTATAAATTCTTTTTTGGAATAATTGGCCCTAAATACGTATAAGTTTATATCGGATTTAGTAAGAACTGAAATAGCATCCACTACCAGACCTACCGGAGGTGTATCAAAAATAACGATATCATATTTCTTTTGAAGATATTTTATTATTTCATCCATCATTTCGCTTTGGATAAGCTCCCCCGGATTTGGAGGAATAGGGCCTGATGGAATAACATCAAGATTAGCGTATTTCGTCGAGTGAATAACTTCGTCAATACCGGCTTGTTTTGCCAATACGTTACTTATACCCTTATCATTTTCTATTCCAAAGACCATATGAAGAGAAGGTTTACGCATATCCAAATTTATGATAACGGTTTTTTTACCAGCCATTGAATATATTGCCGCGAGATTAGACGCTACCGTTGTCTTTCCTTCTCCTGAAATAGTAGAAGTAATAGTAATTATTTCCGTATCTTTAGGTGAAAGAAATCTTATATTCGTTCTTATAGCCCTAAAAGCTTCAGCAATGGAAGATTTCGGATTCTCAAATATCTTTAACACACTATCTGTTTTTTTGAAATGCGGAACCGTTCCAACCAATGGCACATCAGTAACTTTTTTTATATCTTCAATAGAAGAGATTTTAGTATTTAGATATTCTTTAATTATAGCTACTACAATACCTAAAATAAGTCCTAATATTATACCAATTGCTATTACAAGCTTTTTTTTTGGCTTATAAGGTTTATCAGGTACTAAAGCCGTATCAATAATTCTGTTATCACTGACGATACTGGATTTAGCCAAAGCCGTTGCCGCTCTTTTTTCTAAAAGATATGAATAAATTTTTTCATTAACCTGATAAGTTCTTTGTAAATTTACAAGTTTTCTCTCATTTTGAGGAAGCGCTTCAAGCATTTTATTATATTTATCAATCATATTTTCAAGCATCTTTCTTTTTGAAAGAAGCATTTCTTTTATATTTTGAATACGGTTGATTATCATCTGTTTTACAGTTCTTATCTGCTCATTCGTTTTAATAACATCCGGATGTTTTATAGTATATTCTATCAATAAATCCTGTCTTTTCAATAAAAGCTGCTGTAACTGAGTAATTAAATCGGCAAGAACTTTATCTTCCAGGATATTAGCGGATACCAAAGAGGTGGTTTTTGAATCTTTTATTTTTTCTTCTATAAATTCGATTAAATTTTCTTTTAAAATAAGCTCATTTAATTGTGCTTGTAAATCATTTAATTTTTGTAAAATATTTTGAGCTTCAATACCCAAATCAACAACTTTATTCTTCTTTTTATAATTTTCAAGAGCAATTTCCGATTCGGCCAATTTCTTAGAGACAATTTTCAGCTGATTATCTATAAAGTTTAAAGTCTGGTCAAGCTGTTTTGTTTTGGCTTTTATACTTTGAGTTATATATACTTTCATTAAGGTATTTACAAAATCAGCGGCTCTTTTTGGGAGATTGTCCGAAAATTCAACTTTAATAATACTTGCTTTTGGAGCTAAAGGGGAGATATTCAACTTATATTTTAATGACTCTGCTACCGAAATTTTATCTAAAAAATTTACAATATATTTAGCATCCAAATTAGGAGATTTTATTTTATTTACTATAAATTTATATCCGTTAATTTCATAAGTGGTATTATAAGCTATCTCTTTTTGAATTTCTCCTTTTTTAGTATTAATAGTAATTAAAGCCTTATTTGTTTCAAGAGGAACTATAACAATTTGTGCTTTTATATCAGGAGTAATAACTACATCAAACGGAAAATCAAAACCCGCTATCTCAGTAGTTTTAAAATGCTTTTTAATATAAAATCTTTTAGTAAAATTTACTTTATCTAGTGCCTTTATCAGCATATTTCTTGATTTTAAAATTTGAATTTCCGTTTGAAGGTTATTAGGTCCACTGTATAAATTAAGTGCCTGAATCAGCTGGTCATTCGCCTGAGCCGATTTACCTGATGAAATTTCTACGGTTCCGTACGTCTTATATTGAGGGGTAGTAAAATATAAAAGCACATACGCACCAATTACAAAAAGAAACGTAAAGAAAATTATTAATAATTTATTATTTTTTATTATGTTTAATATTTCTTTCAGATCTATTTCTTGTGTATTAACGTTTTCCATATATTTCCTTATTCAGCTATAATTTTTATATTAACAAATGTAGAAAGAACACTGTTTATAAATCCTAAGATAGGCTGAACACCCTGAATTTTAACATCAAGAGGTTTGGTACCCATAGGTTGTACATAAACAATATCATTTGGCTTCAATAAAAGATTTTTATAATTAAGAGAGCTTATTTTTGTCAAATCCACCTGTCTGATAGTTGGTGAATCAAATCCTCCGCTTATTATTAAAATATTTTTTCTCATTGCGGTATCGTTTAATCCGCCCTTTTGGGAAATTGCTTCTATGAGAGTAGTATAATCACCTGAGAGTTGGACTATTCCAGGTTGTCTGACTTCACCTAAGACATATACTTTTTTTGTCAATACTTCAAGTTTTACATAAGGTTTTTTTATATATTGGGCGTATAGTTTTTGTATTTTTTGAGATGCTTCTCTTTCGGTAAGACCGGCAACTTTCACCTCTCCTATCAAAGGCAGAGAAACAGTGCCGTCAGGATATACCTGTATTCCTTTTATATTGGTAGCTGAGGTACTAAGTTCAGGGTGATTAAACACAGTAATACTTAATCTATCACTTGGAACTATTTTATACTGATAGATATAACGGATTTTGTTTGTTTTTTTAGCAGGTTTTTTTGTGGCATTTATATCATTTTGAAATAAAATATATTCTTTTTTAGCATTACACCCTAAAAACAATAATACTATCATACCCCCGTATAATATTTTTTTCATATCATCCCTTCTCCATTGAATAAAACGCGTGGTTTATATTGGATCACTGACAAAATTATAATATAATTCGAAAGGATTTAAAAGGGAAAAAGGATGAAAAGGGGTCATGATTATAATCGGCAATAAATATAATTTCTTAACATATGAATTAGAAATTTTACAAAAAAAAGAAAAAATCATAAAACTTCCTCTTTATAGCGAAAAAGAAATCATGGAAATTGTTAATAACCATCCGAATGAACTCATAATAATTAATACACCTTATGAATTCACTAAAAAGATTATAAAAAAACTATCTAACAAAAATGTGACAACTATCGAAGAATTTTTAGAAAAAAAATTTCAAAAATATTACGTTCCTTATAAAAGTGAAAAACATTTTCCGGTTATGAAACCATACACGAAATTTCAATATTTTCAAAAAAGAGTAATTGATTATTTAACAGGCGGAACTTTACTCATCTTGGCTTTTCCGATAATGGCATATTCGGCATACAGAATAAAAAAAGAATCCCCGGACGGTCCGGTGTTTTTTACTCAATACAGAATCGGGAAAGACGGCAAACCGTTTAAATGCTATAAATTCCGCTCGATGAGAACTGATATAAAATTTTTTAATAAATATACCCAGGAAAACGACCCGAGAATCTTTCCTTGGGGAGCTTTTATGAGAAAAACGCGTATTGATGAACTACCTCAGCTTATTAACGTATTCAAGGGTGAAATGCATATGATAGGACCAAGGGCCGAATGGGACGAACTCGTAAAAGAATACGAAAAAACCTTTCCGTTTTACCATGAGAGACATAAAACAGCTCCCGGAATCACCGGTTGGGCTCAGGTGAACTATCATTATGGACAAAATATAGAAGATACCCGTCAGAAACTTATGTATGATTTTTATTACATAAAAAACTGGTCACTAGGACTTGAAATTAAAACTATTATCAAAACTATTTTGGTGATGCTTGGTAAAAAGGGGTTATAAAATTTCTTTTATAGCATTTAAATATTTTTCAACAACTATTTTTTCATCAAATTCTTTTATTATTTTTTCTCTTCCTTTTCGTCCCATTATTTTTCTTTCTATGTCACTTAAGCTTATCATTTTCTCCATTTTTTCAGCCAGACTTTTATAGTTTCTTACTTCACATAAAAACCCGTTAACCCCGTCATCCACCACGTCACGACATCCCGGAACATCAGTAGTAACAATTGGTTTTGCCATAGCTGCCGCTTCTAAAAGAACTCGGCTCAGCCCTTCTCTGTAACTTGGAAGCACCACACAGTCAACCTTTGCTATTTCTTCTTTTACATTATCACTAACACCCAAATAATTAACGATTCCTCTTTTTACCCACTCATTAAGCTCTTCTTTTGTAATAGCCGTAGGATTACCCGGATAAAAAGCCCCAAGCAGCAAAAACTCTACATTTCTGTATTTTTGTTTGAGTTCATCAGCTGCCTTTAAATATTCAAAAAGCCCCTTATCTTTTACAAGTCTCGCTATCATAAGAAATTTTATTTTATTATCATCTCTTTGAATTTCAATAGGAGCAAACCTCTTCGTATCTATTCCTGAACCAGGCAACAAATCTGTTTTTTTTATATCTACAAGCTTATATTTTACAAACAAATCCCTGTCGTCTCTGTTTTGAAAAAAGACTTTTTTGGGAAATCTTAACCCTATCTTATATAAGTTTCTTGCTATCTTTGACGTAATAGAATCATTCAAAAACACCGTTCCAAGCCCTGAAATATTTGAAATAACAGGGATTTTCACAATACCTGCCGCAATTGAGCCGTAGATATTAGGCTTAATCGTATATGATAATATCACATCCGGTTTTGCTTTTTTATATACTTTTATATAATCAAAAATAAGTTTCATATCTTCAAAAGGATTGGTACCTTTGTTGTTAATTTTTATATCATAAAATTTAACCCCCTCATTTTCTAATTTTTTAGCATATTCATCCCCTGGAGCAATAGCTATTACCTCATACCCTTCCTTTTGTAAAGCCTTTATAAGCCCAAGACGAAAATTGTAAATATTCCAGGCGGTATTAAGAGAGATTGCTATTTTTTTGTCTGTATATTTCATAACTTACTCCAATTATTATTAACATTATTGGTAAAACTTGTAGTTTAAATCTTGCTGCCATACCAAGATTTGTTGGAGAGATAATTACATAAAACAATGCCCAAGAAAAAATTAGAAGTATTAAAAATTTGATATATTTTATTGAATAAATTTGTTTCCAATTTTTTATTATATATTTATATACAAGTACTAATAATACTAAGTTTTCAACTGCTGCCAAAGCAGTAAAAGCATTTCTTATATCCCAAGGCATCGGTCTGAAAAGAGCAGTAAAAAGATTAGGAACAAACCAAAGAATATAATCAAAAAAATTATTAATTTTAGCAACTCCTACACTGCTACCACCATAAGAAAGATTTTTCATAGTATAATTCATTTTTATAAAAAGAGCTTGAATAGAATCAATTCCATTTTTCTGTAAAAACAGTATCATTAAATATATAACTATAGGAGTTAATATTGAGAAAAACATAAAATTTTTAAGATTATTGATTTTTAAAAAATATAAAAAAATTGAAATCATCATAATTAAAGACCACCAAGATCTTATATACGAAACTAACCAAATAGATAGAACAATTAACATTAAATACTTTAACTTTGGAGAGTCAATAAAATGTACAAATGCATATACAAATATTCCAATAAAAAAAAGATTTAAAGGGTCTTTTCCAAGAATTGAAGACCAAAAAAGTATTGAGGGGAAAAAAAACAGTATATATATAAAATATCTATTTATTTTCAAATTTAATTTATTCAGAATGTACTCATATGTTTTATAAATAAATAAAATTCCTAAAAAACCTATAAATGAATTTAATACTTTTAAAGAGTAATAACTTTTTCCCACTAAAAAAGTAAAAAAATGATTAATAATAATTATATTATAGGTTCCACTTTCTCCAAATCTAAAATTAACAATATTTTTCAATGCTTCATCAGCATAATATGCTGGATCACCACCATATTTATATTCATAAAACATCATAAAAATTAGTGTTATCAAAAATCCTTTAACAAACCAAATAAAAGCATATTTTCTATTCCAAAAAAATAATATTAGCTGTATTATTATATAAATAATTAATCCTAACAAAAATTCATAATATTTATTAAAATAATTAATACCATAAATCCTATCCTTAAATATTGTACTACTTAAAATATCAAAATAATATATTCCAATTACCCATATTATTAACGCAAAAAACAAACCCCCAAATACAATAAAAAAGTTTTTTTTCATTGCTCATACTTTTTACGAGATTTATAAAGTTTTTTACTATGTAAAATATATGCTTTATCATTTGGCAAAAAATAATTTTTACAAGTTAGATTATGATATTCATGTTTATTACAATTCTCATATCCTAAAATACCTAATATAGTATTATAAATTGAGTCATTACAAAATAGTTTTTTTTCATTATTTTTTAAATTTTTATAAATATGTGTACTTTTATATTCATCGGAAAACCACATAATCAATGGTATTTCAGCCATATCAGGAGTATAAAGTTCAGGATTATGTGCTAATTGATGGTCTATATCTTCTGAATGATCGGAAAAATAAACTAACATTTTCATTTTATTTGGATCTAATTTTTTTAAATACTCAATTAGATTAAATATTATATAATCATTATATAATACACTATTATCATAACAATTAAAATTTTTTATTGAATTACCTAATAGTTGTTTTATAAAATCTTTAAAACTTCTCAAATTATGTATTGTCTTTATTTTTGAAAAAAACTCATCAATACTTTCAATTTTATTATTTAATTTAGATAATTTAGGAAAAACTTGTGAATTTACATTCCCTTTAAAATGATTAAAATTACTATGAATAGGATATCTTAAACAATAATTTGCATGACTTCCCATCAAATGAACAAATATAACTTTTTTTGTAATTTTTTGTTTTAAAATTTTTTTATACGGTATAAAAATATTCTGATCAAAACTTCCTCCATAAGAAACATTACTATTCTTATTTAAATTTATTAATACATTTGCTTTTTTAGCAATAGCTGAAACAAGATCATTCCCTATATTCTGATTAGTAATCCAATAAGTTTTAAATCCTTTTTCTTTTAAAAAACTAATTAAATCGATAATTTTTGTAATATTTTCTTCATTAATTTGATTTATATTAGTTAAAGCATATGACAGTGATGGTTCAGTTGCTACAAAATTAGCATATGCATTTCTAAAAACTAAAATTTCTCCTTTTTTATCTAATTGTTTTAATAAAGGAGTTGTGTTTCTTTTATATCCGTATAAGCTCATATGATTTCTATTCAAAGATTCCCCTATAACAATGACTATAGTTTCACTTTTATTAAAATCATATTTTTCAAATTTATTATTTTTTTCTTTACCAAAATTTATATTTTTAAATGTTTCAACTTGTTTTTGATACTCTTTATATGAATTCATTATAAAATTTATTGGTTGTAAATTTTTTATGTTTAAACTTACTATCAAAAATAGAATTAAAAGATTGAAAATCAAAAATTTATTTTTAATTTGTATATTACTTTTAATAAAAACTTTTAATATAAAAAAAACAATAATTAATACAATAAAAAACAAAATATAAGTATCTATTCCAATATATGTAGCTAAAAATTCTTTTGATTCTTTTACATTTGTTTGAAATATTGCATTCAATATATTTGTTGTAACTGCTACACCATCATTATAGTTATAAAACAAATAAAACAATAAAGGTAAAATAAAAATTAAATAAATAAAAAAAAGTATAATTAATTTAATTTTTTGATGAATTTTAGATTGCTTTATAAGCATTAGTAAACTAATTAAAAAATAATCAAACAAAATTACAATAAAAAATTCAAATAAATTTCCTCCACCAAAATTAATTTTTACTATAACTGAATATAATAAAAAATAGAAAAAAAACAACAAAAAACATGATAAACAATTTATTAAATATTTATATACTAAATAAAAAATTACTAAAATACTAGGAATAATAAGATTTTTAATATTGAAATAATCAGGATTATTTAATGTAATTGGTTGAATAATAAAATATATTATGAAAATAATTAATACTAAAATCACATCAATAAATAAATTTTTAATCATTAAATTCCTTTACAAATTTTTAAAAAATCTTCTACAAATTTTTTATAAGTAAATTCTTTACAGATTTTTTCTTTTACATTTTTATATTTCTCTTTTAATTCTTCATTATTTTCAATAGCATAAATTATTTTTTGTGATAAATCTTCAATGTTTGAAGGTTCAAACAATAAAGAGAGTTCTTCATTTTGGTTTATGTTTTTTATGACATCAAAACTACCATTAATTACAGGCTTACCTGAAATTAAAGAATCATAATATTTAATATGAGGAACCATATGTGAATATGGATGATCTTTATCTGGACAGACTATAACATCTGCTATTTCTTGATAAGTTCTTAATTTATTATATGGGATTCTTCCTAATAAAATTATTTTACCTTCTAATTTTTCTTTTTCGATTAAATTTTTAATCCAATCATAATGTTCTCCATCACCTATTAGCAATAATTTAACATCTTCTCGTTTTTTTAAAACTTTTAAAAAAGCTTTTACCAAATCATCTACCCCTCCTAAATCTTTAAAATTTCCAGCAAATAAAACTATCTTTGAATCATCACTTTTATACTTATTTATCAATTCTTCTAACAACTTTTTATCAATTTCTTGATTACATAACGCTTCATTTATCCCATCTTTTAATACACAAATTTTATTTTTATCTATTTCATAAAATTTTGATAAATAACTTTTCATTTCATCAGAAACTGCTATCAATTTTTTTGAATTTTTATAAATTTTTTTATCATGTTTTTTTGCTACATAAGCTTTAAAATTATTTATTATTTTTCTTATTCCATTATATTTTTTATATTGAAATTCTAATACAGCTAAACCATGAATATCATTTATATAATTATTAATATTGTTTTCTTTGTTTAAAAAATATCCAAAACTATTATCCAGATATTCAAAAAAAATAATATTATCTTCATTAATACCTAAATTTTTAAAAGCCTTCAAATATTTTCTAAACAAAAATTTATTAATCCAATGAGGCAATATTGCTACACAAAACTGAAAAAATCTTTTTTGTTGTTTGTTTAATTTACAATTTAAAAAAATATGTTTTATATCAGGATGAAAATTTTCATAATTTTTAGCATTTGAAATTAAAGTTACATTCTTTCCTAATTCTGCTAAGGAATTTAATATTCCATACATTCGAATAACACCGCCCCCGTGTTTTGAAAAATCATTAAAAGTAAAAAAAACATACTTATTCATTAATCAACCTTTTATAAATATTATCATATTTCTTTACTGCCATTTTTTTATCAAAATGTTCATTAAATAATTTTTCGAAATCATTTTCATTTATATCTGGTTTTTCAATAAATTTTAAAATTTCTTCATATTCTTCATAATTAATATTTTCTAAATCAATCAATTTACCAACTTTATATTGAGTCAAATAATATTCCATATCACCAACACCTTTATTGGTAATAGAAGGCAAATGACAAGCTACATTTTCAGCAAATTTTGTAGGAGCTGATGCCTGTTTTGAATACGAAGGTTTAATAAAAAAAATAGAATAATCTGAAATATTTAAAAACTGACTAACTTTTTCAAATGGCACACTTTTTAATATAACTTTTGATTTGTCTATCTTATACTCTTGTAATTTTTTATTTATAAAATCATGTTCATTTTTATTAAGAATAATAAATTTAATATTTTCATTTTTATTTATCAGATATTTAATGAGTTTTAATTCTTTATCGAAGTCGTACCACCCACTTACAGTACCAGTATGAATTAGCAAAATATCATCATTAGTAAAATTAAACTCTTTTCTAATTTTTTCTTTTTCAAAGTTATCTATTTTTTGAAATATCTCTTTATTTGCACAAGTTGGAATTACAGTAATTTTTTCATTATGAATTTTTAAATTCTCACTTAAAATATCTTTTGCTTTATGTGTTAATGTAACAACATGGTCAGCGTTTTTATACAAATAATCATCTATTTTTTTTAGTATTTTATATAAAAATGTACTTTTCATTCTCCCTGAATCTAATTTTTCATCTATCCAAAAACCTCTAATATCAAAAATTATTTTTATATTTTTTCTTTTACTCAAAAATCCAATTAAAGTCGGTAAAAAACTACGGGTATGAAATATTTGAAAATTTTCCTTTTTATTCAATTTTTTTATATGTTTTACTACTTTATAAATTTCTTTTAATTGTTTAAATTTGTTTTTTTTATAAATAAAATATTCCCACTTAATATTATTTTCTTCAATTATTTTTTTAACTTCCTCAATATCTTTTAAATCTTTTTCTCTTTCAAAAGAAATCAAATAAAAATCATTCCCTTTTTTACTTAAATCTATTAAATATTCTAAAACCTGCGACCTACCAAGAGGCTCTGTCATACCTGTAAGAGAAATATAAAGAATTTTATTCATTTTTTAAATCCTAATGCCCTTAATTTAATTTCATTTTTAGAATCTCCATAAAAAGTAAAACGATTATAAATATTTGTTTTATAATTTGAAAAATCATTATTCACCAACAAAATATGTGTAATATTATTTCTTTGTAAGAATTGAATATTTTCATTTTTATAACTTCCATTTGGAAAAGCATAAATGTTCATTGGTAATTTTAAAACATTTTCAAAATAATCTTTACAAAGATAAAAATCTTTCTCAAAAAATTCTTGAGATTCTACTCCCATAGATTCATGATAATATGAATGAACTCCAATTTCATGAATTTTAGAAATTTCTTTTACATTTTCTTCATTCATCATTTTTGTAAAAGTTACATTATCGATTTTTTCAAAAATTACATCCAAATGCTTTAAATATTTTTTCCTTTCTTCAAAAGGTTTATTTTTCAAAAAAGCACTAAGTTTTATTCCAAATAATGTTTTATCTCCATTATATTTATAATTAAAA
The DNA here is from genome assembly GCA_027002265.1 of Aquificota bacterium. Classification (GTDB taxonomy): domain Bacteria; phylum Aquificota; class Aquificia; order Desulfurobacteriales; family DQVG01; genus DQVG01. The sequence goes on from JAMOTM010000074.1 coordinate 23,029, forward strand.
TTAGGAATATTTATTTCTTTTAATAATAAATCGGAAGCAGCATTTAAATAATCATACATTTTAATATTCCACATAGGTTCCTGAGACTTTACACAAGAAGGTATAATATTCATATTTACAGAAATTTTATGTTTACTTAAAATAGGACAAGCATATTCTAAAAAATCATAATAACCATCATCAAACGATAAAATCACATTAGGTTTATTTAATTTAGAGACATGTTTAATATTTTCTATATCTTTAAAAGTGATAATATCATATTTTTCTTTTAAAAATTTTATTAAAATTTCGAATAATTCAGGAGATAAAGGATTATAAAACTTATTTTTTTGAGGGGAAATCCTATGAAGATTCAATATTGTTAAATAACCTTTATTAATAATATTATTATACATTTTTTTATTATTTAATAAGAAATATATATCAAAAAAAATCTTTTTTAATATTTTTTTACTCATTTAATACCCTTCATATTTTTTTCATACCACATTATAAACGTCAGAATAGTCCAAATTTTTTTATCATCATTCTTACCAGTTAAAAATCTTTCTTTTAAATTCAAAAGAAATTGTTTATCTAAAAATTCTATTTTTTTTAAAAACATTTCAGAAAAATAATAATCTATTAAATGTCTTAATTCATTTCTTAACCAATCATTTATAGGAATCCCGAACCCCGTTTTTTTTCTCTCAAACATTTTTCTTGGAATATAATTAGCAAGAATATCTTTTAAAATTCTTTTTTTAATTTTAAATTCAATTGGTAAAGAAGCAGCATATTCAATAATTTTATTATCCAGCAACGGCTCTCTACCTTCTAATGAAACACCCATTGTTGCTCTGTCTACTTTTGTTAGAATGTCGTTTGGAAGATAGGTAAGAAAGTCGATTATCATCATTTTTTCCAAATCATTAAGATTTTCTTCAATATCAACTTTTGATAGAGTTGTCTTTTTCATTATTTTTTTTATTTCTTTATTAGAAAAAACTAAATTAGAAACTCGAAACATATTTGCTATATTATTAAATTCCAAAGTATCATGAATCTTTAACAATTTCATATTATATTTATCATTTACAAAATTTAGTGATGGAAACATATTAATTATATGTTTGAATTTTCTAACTTTATTTAAAAGTTTATATCTGTTTAAAAATAAATAATAACTTGTATATCCTCCAAAAACTTCATCACCTCCATCTCCTGAAAGCACTACTTTTACTTCTTGTTTAGCTACCTTTGAAACTAAAGCAGTTGGAATAGAGGAAATATCAGCAAAAGGTTCATCATAAATATCAGGGAGCTTTGTAATTATCTCCATAGTCTCTTTTTCAGTACAGTAATATTCATAATGTTCCGTTCCTAAATATTCTGCTATTTTTTTGGCATATGGTGCTTCATTATATTTTTCATTTTCAAATCCGATAGTAAAAGTTTTAATTTTTGTATTAGTATGTTTTTGTAATATTGCTGTAACTAAACTACTATCAATCCCTCCACTTAGAAAACTACCTACTGGTACATCTGCCACCATTCTTAATTTAAAAGAATCTATTAAAATATTCTCAAGTTCTTTTTTTGCTCCGTCATATGAAATATCTTTTTTATCTTTATAAAAATTTTGAATATTCCAATATTGTTTAATAAAAAATTTTTTTGACTTAACATCAAATTCAAGATATGTTCCAGGTAGAAGTTTAAACGTATTTTCAAAAATTGAAAGAGGTGCGTTTATATATCCAAATCTAAAATAATCACTTAATGCTTCAAAACAAATTTGCTTTTCAAAAAACTTATTTGGATAAAAAGTTTTTATTTCACTACCAAACAAAAACACATTGTTTTTCCAATAATAATATAAAGGTTTAACACCTGCTCTGTCTCTAAATAAATATATTTTTTCTAAATTTGTATCATAAATACAAAAAGCAAACATTCCTCTGAATTTATCTACAGCTTTTACTCCCCATTTATGAAACGCTTTTAAAATTACCTCAGTATCAGTATTAGAATGAAAACTGTATCCATAAATTTCCAACTCTTTCCTAATTTCTCTAAAGTTATACACTTCTCCATTATACGTTATTACTAAATTTTCAAAGTACATTGGCTGATGACCAGCATTGCTTAAATCAAGAATCGATAACCTTCTATGGGCCAAACCTAAATTATAATTAGTAGCTACTTTAAAAAATAACCCTTTATCATCTGGACCTCTTTCATATACTCTATCTATCATTTCAGATAAAATATTTTTATCAGACTTTTTATTGTAATCAATAAACCCTGCTATACCGCACATTGTTAAATTATCCTTTTATAAACTTGTAATATTTCATCAACAATTTTTTCTATATCAAATTGTTGAATATGATTAAAAGCATTCTCTGTAATATATTTAGTATCTATTTCTTTTCGATAAATTTTCTCAATTAATTTTTTTATTTTTTCTATATTTTTAACCTCAACTAAAAACCCCGTTTTTTTATCAATTACTAACTCTCTTAATCCTCCAACATTTGTTGAAATAACTGGTACTTTTTTTATCATTGCTTCTGCCACGACCAATCCAAAAGCTTCTTCATAAGTTGGCAGCAAAAAAACGTCAGCTATATCATATAACTTTATAACTTCTTTATGTTCCATAGTTTCCAAAATATAAATATTCTTTGACATTGTTTTTTTTAAAAATTCTTTTAATGGTCCTTCTCCTACAAAGATAAATTTTATATTTTTATATTTTTTTTCAAAAAAATTTGCAATTCTTAAAATTTCTTTATAACCCTTTTGTTCTACAAATCTACCAACTGTTAATATAATGAAATCTTCATTAGCTAAACCTAAGCTCTCTTTTAATTTTTTATCTCCTTTATAAGACATAATATCTTTTATTTTTAACGGATTATAAATAGTATTGATATTTCGTAAAGCACAATGCTCTTCATAGTGTTCTTTTACAGCATTACTTACTGCAATATATGAATCAAAACTTTTATTTAAAATAAAACAATCTATTTTTTTTCTTATTTTTTTTATTAAAGAATCATAATTATTCTCATTAAAAGGTAAATTATGAAATGTAACTATTCTTTTAATATTTGGGAAAAAAGATTTTGTTAGTCCTGTATAAAAATATGCAAAAAATAAATGAGCATGAATAATGTCATATTTGTTTTCTTTTATTAACGTATTCAACTTTGTTATGCCCTCATAAATATTCCACTTATAGGATAAATTTAAATTATAAACATTAATATTTTGTCTTAAAAGTTCTTTTTCTAAATCATTGTTATCAAATAATGTTGCAACATTAATATCTAAACCTTTTTTTTGTAAATATGGAACTAAATCGACTAAAGCCCTTTCAGCACCACCTAATCCTAATGTTTCTATAATATGTAAAATTTTCATTTTTTACTTTCCTTAACTAATTTTAAAAAAGTTTCTTCATTAAAATCTTGATAAAACTCCCTTGCCCAATCATAAACTTGCTTTGAATATGTCTGATATATTTCTTCATTTTCCAATTTTAATAACAACTTTTGCAATTGATTCGGGTTAGTTACTCTAAAATCTTTTAAAGGATAGTTATATTGATTAAAAAAAATTTCTTTTGGAGAAAATAAATTAAACATATCAACGAATATAGTCGGAATTCCTTTTAAAGCAACATCAAATGCTGTTGTAGAATGGAAAGTAATATGTAAATGTACATTTTCTGTTAAGTTATCTAAACTTATTTTATCTTCCACAAACTTAATAAAATTTAACTTCTTTTCAAACTCTAATTTATATTGATTATTATATCTGGGATGATTCTTGAACCAAACTTCATACCCATGTTGAATCAAAAAATCTTTATTAATTTCAATAATAAGTTGGATTAACTTATAATATTTTTTCAAATTTAAATAAGAAAGATCAGTATTTTGTAAACTCAATAAAATAATTTTATTATTCTGTCTAATTTTATAATCATCAATTTTTTTATAAAAACCAATTGTCTTAATATTTTTTTTATTAAAATAATTCGTTTTATCTGATTTTAACAAAATATTTCTAAAACCTTTTCCATAAACCAATGTAATAACTTTTGGTTTACTCTTTATTTTACATGCTTTACTATTTAAAATAATACCTTTGTGATTATTAGAAATAATTCCATGTTGATAATCACAAATTAAAGCTTTTTTATTTATTTCCCTCCATAAAATCACATTATTGTGAGCTAAAGTAATAAATAAATTACATTTTAAATTTCTAAAGAATATCCTTTGCAGAATCTTAGAAATCTTTTTCTCTCTTACATAATACTCATCATCAACTATATCATAAAATTTATTTTTTTTTGAAAAAAATTTCCTTAATAAAATCTGTAAAAATGTAATTAAATCTAAATAAATTGCTTTTTCATTTCTAGGATAAGTATTATACATACCCTTTAAATCTGTTTCTTCTAATAATAAATATTTAATATTATATTTTTCACACACTTTCAGAAAAGGTTTTAAAAATATATTTTCTCCGTTTGCGCCTCTATTAAAATGATTAGAATAAGAAAAAATTACATCATATTTTTGTTTAAAAAACAATAATTTAAAAAAAAATAAAATTGACTTTATTTTCTGTTTCAATTTTTAACCTTTGTAAAGAAATAACTCCATGGCATAGAATATACTTTTGTACTTATTTTCCAAATAATTAAAAAAGTAAATAAATAAACAATAACATTTGCATAAGCAGCACCAATTATTCCAAATTCTTTTATAAAAAGATAAGATATTAATACTTGCAAAAGACTCATAATTATAGTGGTTACAGAAATATAGAAAGTTTTTTTCTCATAAAAAATATAATTCACTACCATTAAATACATTCCATTAAAGGCATATGCTAATGCGATCCAAATTATTATGTTTCTTGATTCAAGAAAATTACTATTAATAAAATAAGGAAAAGAAAAATATAACAATAAGGAATATAAAATAGCAAATATTAATATTAATATAAAATATAAATATGTAATCTTAATAATTTTTAAATTTTCATTAAAATTTTTTTCTTCTAATTTTTTATATAAATAAGGAACAAAAGCATTGTTAAAAGAATGTGCAATTATTCCTATCATTGCACCAAATGTATATCCAAACGAATAAATTCCAGCAGAAGAAACATTTATCAAATTTGTAATCAAAATAATATCAATACTTGTTCTAAGCCAAAGTGCTATATTATGTGGTAAAAGCGAAAGACCAAATTTATATATATCAATAATATATTTTTTCATAATTTTAATTTTAAAAAAATTTATTTTATATAATATATATAAACTAATAACTCCAAATAATATATTCGCAAAAATTATTCCCGAAACTCTACCCACCCAATGTAAGTTAAAATATATAACTAATATCAAGGTAATAAATATATTTAATAAAGTTTTTGATATTTCAAAAATTGCAAAAATTTTAGCTTTTTCTAAATTTCTAAATATAATCAAAAATATTTGACTTAAAATTTCAAAAAAAGCTGTTATTAATATAATACTAATCCAAAAATATGTAAATTTGATATTTATCATATTTAATTTTTTTAAAAAAAAGACTAAACTACAGACCACAATAAAATTTATAAATAAAACAATAAAACTATTTCCTAAATAATACGCAATTTGTTCATTATTCCTTAATTTAAAAAAATTTATAGTAATTGCTCCTGGTACACTTATAGATATAAAAATAGCAAAAACTCCTAATAAAACATTAAAATTAGAAATAATTCCGTAATCTATTGGAGAGAGATAATATGTTAAAATAGGTAATAATAAAAATGAAACACCTTTATTAAAAATTTGTAAAAAAGTATAAATAAAAGTATTTTTTAAAAATAAAGAATTTTTTATTCTTTTAAGCATTCAATAACACCTCTGCCAACTTAAAATCAATCTCATCGTCAATATCCATAGAACTTTTCCTATCCATTATATACGCATATATATTTTTATCTAAAAAAAAAGTATTTTTTTCTAAAAATTTATCAATTTTACAAATATAAATAGCTCCATTAAGTCGATAGTATTTAGGCAAATCCTGGCTTCTTTTATTTTTAACATCTTCTTTTAAAAAATTTTCCATACTCAAACTTTCAGGTAATGTATTGCTCCATAAAGGAGAATGATCCATCTCGCATACGCTTATTACCGCATCTGCATTCTTTTTTTCAAGTAATTCAATTGCTTCATCTATATGTTTTTCAGTCCTTAAAGGAGATGTAGGCTGTAAAAGTACTATATATTCATATCCTGGATAATTTTCAATTACATGTTTCACCACATCAATACTAGAAGCAGTATCAGTTGCTAACTCATCAGGTCTTTTTATAATATTTACACTATATTCTTTAGCAATTTTTAAGATCTTCTCACTATCACTGCTAACTACAATTTCATCTATATATTTGCTTTTCTTTGCAGCTTCTATACTCCATGCTATTAAAGGTTTACTGTTTAAATCTAAAATATTTTTATTTGGAAGTCGTTTACTACCTCCACGCGCAGGAATAATAGCTAAATATTTACTTTTCTGCATTTTATTTTACCTTCAAACTATTAATTAATTTTCTCAAAGGATCCTCATAATAAAAATAGATAATCGTACTTCCAATAATTACAAAAAATATTGATAATAATAAATGTAATAAATTACTTATCCTATGAACCATAGATACATAAAGATATAAAAATAATGGATGCATTAGATATACTGTATAAGAAATATCCCCTAAAAATTTCAAAACTTTTTTTATATAATCTTTTACACTAAAAAATAATAAAAATAATAAAAATATTCCCAAAGAGGCAATTGACAATATTATTCTATTAATCCCATACAGATAATTCCAATATAAATTTGTATAATGTGAATTCCAAATTAAGAATAATATTAGTAAAAAAAATAAAAAATATTTAAAAAATTTTTTATTTTTTAAATTAAAAAAATATTCCCTATTAAAAGCAAAAAACATCCCTATTAAAAAAAAATATAAATGATTATAAAAATTATGAACATATATGAAAAAATAATGTTTTTCTGAAAACTTTTCATAAAAATTATAATAAGATGACAATAATAATAAAAAAAATACTATTAGAAAAAGTACCATATTAAAGAGAAACTTATATTTATATAGTGTATTAAAAATAATAAAAATCAAAGGAAAACATAAATAAAAAGTTACTTCAACCCCAATGGACCAAGAAGCAGGAGTTAATCCATCTCTATTAAAAATATTAAATGTTAAAGTTATTTGATACAAAAATTCTATAATAGAACTAACATTTCTATATCCTATTAAAATCGCTAAAACTATTACTAATATAAATAGTGGATAAATTCTAGCAAATCTTCTTTTAAAATAATAAAACACATCCCATCTATTTTTAAAATTATAATTATAATTTATAGCCGATATAGTCAAAGCATAACCACTAATAATAAAAAATAAACTAACAAAATAAAAAGCCAATTTAATAAATATTGTATTCCCATTTAATTCAATAAAATGATTCCAACTTAATAAATGATACACAACAATATAAATCGCCAATATCCCTCTTAAATAATCTAAATTTACATCGTAAATTTTACTCACCAAAAATCCTTTTATAATCTTCATTTGCTTTTTTAAATTCTTCAATCCTTCCTATATCACACCAATATTCTTTTATAGGAAATGTTATAGTATTTTTCTTTTCTTGTATCATTTTTTCAAATAAACTCGGCATATCGTAATATTCATTTTTTGGAATATAATCAATCGTTTCAGGATTTAAAACATAAATCCCGGCACTTACAAAAAACTTTTGTTTTGGTTTTTCCTCAATTGAAAAAATTTCATTTCCTATAGTGTTCACCACCCCAAAAGGAACCTGATATTCATACTCCCTAACCCCCATTGTAGCAACTGCTTTATTTTCAAAGTGATATTCAAGCATATACGCAAAATTAACTGTCGTCAGCAAATCTCCGTTCATTACAAAAAAAGGCTCTTTTGGTCTTTCTTTTAGTAAACTAAGAGCTCCTGCTGTCCCCATTCTTTTATCTTCGTACACATATTCAATATTAATTCCAAAATCTTTCCCATCTTTAAAATAATCTTTTATAATTTCCGCTTTATAATTTACACAAAAAATAAAATTCTCAAATCCATGTTTTTTAAACTGCTCAATTATAGTCTCAAGAATTGGCTTCCCTCCGACTTTTAACATTGGCTTAGGCATGTTTTCAGTAAGAGGTCTTAATCTCGTACCCAAGCCTCCAAGCATCAAAACAATTTTATTAGAATATTTTTTAGATTTTACAAGCTCATCAAAAGTTATAACTTTTACTATTTTTTTATTTTTATCTACTACAGGAATATTATAAATCTTCTTTTCTATACAAGTTTGAATAAGATTATTCCTATAAAAATTATCATAAACAAAAAATGGCTTTTTATTATATATATCATGAATTCTGTCGTGTAAATTTTTACCCTTTAACAATGCTCTTCTTATATCACCGTCACTTATACTTCCAAGAAGTTTATTATTTTCATCAACTACAAAAGCTATTTTCATTGCTCCTTTATCAATTGCTCTCAATGCATCAATAATTGTAGAATCAGGTTTTATTAGAATTTCATTCAACATTTAATATCCTTGCCTTCAAACTCGATATCACAAAAACTTTTTTTCATATTTACATCTATATGTTTTAAAATTTCTATAACTTTTCTACTTGGAAATTTTTCTTTTTGATATGGATTTATAGTATTTTTAAGCTTTTTCTGAAACTCATCAGTATAAACTAATTTTATTGCGTTCAAAATATTATCTTTTTTAGTCTCTACATCTATTACACTTTCAGCTTTGATTCTTCCTTTTTGTCTATTTCCTATGTTTATAGTGGCTCTTTTAAAAGAAGGAACTTCAATAAGTCCACTAGAAGAATTGCCGAGTACAATATCAACAAACTGTAACAAACTCAAATATCTATGCTGTCCTAATGAATCAAACAGATAAGTATCATTTTTAATTTTTATAAACTCTTCTATCATTTGATTAATTACTCTTCCACCTGTGTCCGAATTTGCTTTTGTAAAAATAATCATCCCATCATATTCATATAAAGCTTCAAGTATTTCTTTAAAATCTTTTTGAATATTTTCAACATTCAAAGTTTCTGGATGATAAGTCACAAGCATATTTTTTTTCTGAAATTTAACACCTAAACTTTTTTCTAATTCTTCTTTTGATAGTAAATTAAGTCTATAAATATTTTCAAGTCCAAAAGCACCAACATTAAAAACTCTACTTGGTTCTTCTCCCATTTGAATTACTCTTTTTCTATACTCATCAGTCGATGTAAAATGTAAATAACTCATTTTTGTAATAGAATGCCTAAAATATTCATCAACTGCTCCTTCGGTTTTTTCTCCTCCATGAAGATGAACAACAGGAATATTAAAAACTACAGCAGTCGAAACTATTGGAATAAGTTCGAATCTATCCCCCAATACTACGACAAAATCAGGTTTTAATTCATCAAAAGCTTCTGCAAAAGAAATCTGAGCAAGTCCCATACTTTTTGAAATACCTACTTTACTATCAGATGAAAGTAATATTTCTATTTTTTTATCTATTTCAAACTCATTTTCTATTTCTTTAACAGTCATTCCAAATTCAGGTGAAAGATGCATTCCGGTAACAATTACTTGAAGTTCCAACTCTTTATCATTTTCAATTTCTTTCATAAGCCAATATAAAAGCCCGTATTCCGCTCTTGTGGCTGTTACAACACACACCTTTTTCATAACTGTATCTTTTCGTCTTTTTTATAATCTTTATCTGCAAACTTACCTATTATCTCTTCCCACCTCATAGGGCTTATTCCTTTTCCGGCTCTTTTTACAGTTAAATTTTCCTCGCTAAATTTTTCACCTTTTTTTATGTTTTTTTTAGCAACAATAACTTTTCTCGCAATTTCAATATTTTTACTTTCACTTTTACTTGGTTTTTTTATTCCGTTTCCAAGTGCAATTTCAATATTTCTTATTGCTTTTACCATAGCTTTTAATTCATCGGGTTCTAAACTTGCTTTATGGTCTGGTCCTTCCATATTCTTATCAAGTGTAAAATGTTTTTCTATCACAACTGCTCCCATAGCAACAGCTGCTACCGGTACTTCAATTCCCAAAGTATGGTCACTGTATCCCACATCAACCTTAAAAGCTTCTTTAATTGTCAGCATCGCTTTTAAATTTACATCTTCCATAGGAGTTGGATATTCGGTATTTGCGTGGAGTACTGTGATGTTTTTCCTTTTTGTGCCAAATTTTTCCATTACATCAAGAGCTTGTTCTATTTCACACATATTTGCCATACCTGTTGATAAAATCACTCTTTTTTTTAATTTGGCTATCTCTCTTAAATAAGGATAATTTGTAATTTCACCACTTGGAATTTTAAAAATTTCAAGTCCTAAACTATCCAAAAACTCAATACTTTCAAAATCAAAAGGGGTAGATAAAAACATTATTCCTTTTTCATCGCAATACTCTTTAAGCTCTACAAACTCATCAAATCCAAGCTCAAGTTTTTTAAGCATTTCATATTGAGATTCATTACTTCCTGTATTTTCTACCTGATATTTTGCTTTCTTTGCTTCTTTACTTACTAAGTTTTTTGCTTTAAAAGTTTGAAACTTAACGGCATCTACCCCGGCTTCCACCGCTACATCTATAAGTTTTTTAGCAAGTTCTAAACTTCCGTTATGATTTACTCCGGCTTCCGCTATTATAAATACACTCATTTTACTATACTCCCGGCTTTTATAAAACTTTTTTTAGGAATTTTAATGTATTCTTTTGTTACTGCATTAGAACCAATAAAACTTCCTTGGCCCACAATTACACCACCATTTATTACAGCACCTGTTGAAATGTGACAATTATCTTCAATTTCTACATCATGTTCAATTAATGCTTTTGTATTTATTATACAATTTTTTCCAATCTTCACATTTGCATTAATTAACGCATCATGCATAATAACCGTCCCTTCATCTATTTTTGTATGTTTTGAGACATAAGCTCTTGGTGAAACAATCACAGGTAATTTAAAATTTAAGCTTTTAAGTAAATTAAATAATTTTATTCTAACTTTTGGAGTTTTAATCTGCCCTACTCCAATAATTGCATATTCATATTTACTTCTTAAGATTTCCAAATCATTATCATTACCTATAACTTCATAATCCAAAACCCTACTGCCAACAGGCAACTCATTATCAATAATGCCAGCAATCTTAAACTTATCTTCAAGTTCAATCACATCAATAATTGAGCGACAATGTCCTCCAGCTCCAAGAATTATTATCTCTTTCATACTACAACCCCGCTTGGAATATTTACAATCCTCTCTTCTAAATATCTAGAATTTTCAAGCCCGTCATTTTGACAATTCTTATACATCGGTAGTTTATTCATTAAAGTCCAGATTGGTCTTGTCATTACTCCATTATTGTTAGTGCATTCAAGAAACTCATCTCTTTCGTTTATGTCTTTTAATTTAATAGCATTAAGCCAAAAATTACTTTTTGCATTTTTAGGTTCATTAATAAATTCAATTCCAATATTTTCAAAAAATTTTTTATATCTTTTTGCCAAATCTCTTTTAATCCTTAAAAACTTATCTAAATTTTCAAGCTGTGCCAAAAGAAGTGCAGCATTAAGATTTGGCATTCTGTAGTTATATCCCACTTCATCGTGAAAATACTCCCATTTATGAGGAACTTTTGCAGTGGTTGATAAATGTTTTAGTCTTTTTGCCAAACTTTCATCATTTGTGACAATCATACCTCCTCCGCCGCTTGTAACAATTTTATTTCCGTTAAAACTAAAAACTCCAACTTTCCCAAATGTTCCTGTATGTTTATTTTTATATAAACTTCCAAGACTCTCGGCACTGTCTTCTATAAGTTCTAAATTCCATTCATCACATATTTTTTTAATTTCATCAATTCTACAAGGATGACCAAAAGTATGCATAGGCACTACTGCTTTTATTCTGTTTCCTGTGGTTTTATTAAATGTTTCATTTCCTTTTTTTATTGCATTCTTTTCAAGCCATTTTCTAAGACTCTTAGAACTCATTCCAAGAGTATCCAAATCAACATCCACAAAAACAGGTTTAGCCCCAGCATAAACTATAGCGTTTGAAGTAGCTACAAAAGTCAAAGCTTGAGTAATTACTTCATCACCCTCATTTACTCCGACTACTTTTAAAGCCAAATGAAGCCCGTTTGTCCCATTTACTACAGCCACAGCATATTTAGCGCCTGTTATTTCACAAATTTTTTCTTCTACTTTATTTACATATTCTCCAACACTTGAAACAAAAGTAGAATCAACCGTATCGCATATATATTTTTTTTCATTTCCTATAAAAATGGGTTCATGTAAAGCAATAAAATCTTTTTTATAAATATTTTTGATAAATTCAATTATTTTATTACATTTTTTCATCAAGATACTTTCCTCTTTCAAGATGTCTGAATTCAGGCAACATATATTCAAAAAGCTCTACTATTTCTTTTTTATTCCAATTAAGAGTCTTTTTCATTTTCTCAATTTCATTCATAAAATAATTTAATTTTTCCTCATTAAAAACCGGCTCGTTTTTAATGATTCCAATTCCACTAAACCTATCCCAGTCAATTGTGTTCTCATCTGTATAAAACTCTTCAAAATCTTTCTCACCCGTAGTATCGCTTATCGTAAAAAGACAAGGCCATTTGCCTTTTTGAGGTAAAGTTTTAACAAGCTCTCTCGCTTCTTCTTCACTTTGACACAAATATGGCTCATACCCTCTCATTTTAAGATACTTAACAGCAATGTCAGCAAATGTAATTAAATGAAGTTTTTCACTAAGCTTTGGGAAAAATATATCTCTGTTATCTCCAAAAATCGCACTCATAAGACATAATTCACCTGATTCTTTAGGAGTCACAAAATATCTTTTTATATCTTTTGGAGCAACAATTGGCTGATGCTTTTCAAGGCGTCTATTAAATGAATATAATAAACTTCCGTCACTAAAAGCCACATTTGCAAATCTTGCAGTCGATACCGGAATTTCCAAACTTCTTCTCATTAAAAAAAGTTCCATTATTCTTTTACTAGCACCCATCATATTTACGGGATTTGTAGCTTTATCGGTAGATACGCAAAAATATTTTTGGGTTTTATTTTCAATAGATTGAAGAAGAGTTTTTTCCGTATTTAAAATATTAACCTCAATCATTCTCATCAATGTAAATGGGTCTTTTTCACTTCTTACATGTTTAAGTGCACTGAAATTTAACACATAATCATATTTTCCATCAGTTTTTATAAAAGCATCATACTCAAAACTTCCGGCATCAATAGCAAACGTCTTAAACTCTCCGTCAATATATCCAAGAGAACTTCTAATATCCCTGACAAGTTCGGCTAAATTATTTTCGCTTATATCAACCACATGAAGTTTTTTCGGATTTCTTTTAAAAATTTCTTTTACCGTAGCACTTCCAATACTGCCTGCTCCTCCTATTACTAAAAAAGAAGAATTTGAAATAATATTTTGTAACTCTTTTTCGTATTTTTTTATATCATCTTCAAATAACTCTCTGTCTCTTCCTATTAATTGTAAAATTTCTTTATCCATTTTTAATTTCTCCATATTTATTCAAATACCATTTAACTGTTTTCACAATACCGCTTTCAAAGTTCTCATCCGCTCTCCATCCAAGCTCATTTTCTATTTTACTTGCGTCTATTGCGTATCTTCTGTCATGCCCTGGTCTATCGGATACGAAAGTTATAAGATCCTTATAACTTTTTAATTTTGAATTTTTAGTTTTGAGTTTTGAATTATTTTCAACAGGATACAATTCATCTAAAATTTCACAGATTTTATTCGCAATATATATATTCGTTCTTTCATTCCTTCCACCGATATTATATGTCTCACCAGCTTTTCCTTTGTGATACGCCAAATCAATCCCCTTACAATGATCAAGCACATACAGCCAGTCTCTTATGTTTTTACCGTCTCCATATATTGGAATAGGATTTCCATTCAGCGCGTTTCTTATGATTGTAGGAATTAGTTTTTCATCATGCTGTTTTGGTCCGTAGTTATTTGAACAGTTTGTAATAACCGTATCCATTCCGAACGTATGATGATAACTTCTGACTATCATGTCAGAGCTTGCTTTGCTGGCGCTGTATGGTGAATTTGGTGCGTATGGCATTTCTTCTGTAAATAAAATATTTGGATCATCAGGAAGGGTACCGTATACTTCATCAGTTGAAATATGATGAAATCTACATCCTTTATATTCGTCTTTGTATTCAAAAGGCTTTTCCATCCAATAATTTTTCGCAACATCTATTAAAGTATAAGTACCATCTACGTTAGTTCTTACAAACACTCCCGGATTTTTAATTGAATTATCCACATGAGATTCAGCGGCAAAGTGAATTACCCCTCTTATATCGTATTCATTAAAGATATGTTCTACCAGTTCTCTGTTACAAATATCCCCTTTTATAAATTTGTATCTTGTATTATTTTCCACTTCTTTTAAGTTTTCAAGGTTTCCGGCATATGTTAGTAAATCTAAATTAACTACGTTATATTCAGGATACTTTTCTAAAAAATATGGAATAAAATTGCTTCCTATAAATCCGGCCCCACCGGTAATTAATATAGTTTTTTTTGTTTTATCCATTATTTATCCTTTTTAAGCACTTTTTTAATGACTCTCTCCAATAAGGTATTTCAATATTAAATTCATTTTTTATTTTATTTTTATTTAAAACCGAATAATGTGGTCTTTTTGCTGGAGTCGGATAGTCTTTGCTCTCAATCGGATTTACTTTTATATCAATATTTTTTATTTCAAATATTGCTTTTGCAAAGTCATACCAGCTTATAACTCCTTCATTTGAATAGTGATAAATCTCAGCTTTTTTATTTTTTATTTTTTCAAGGTTTTTGTTTATTATTTCAAGTATAGTCTCTGCCAAATCTCTTGCGTATGTAGGAGTCCCTACCTGGTCAAATACAACTCCTAGCTCTCCTCTATCTTTTAGTCTTAGCATTGTCTTTACGAAGTTATGACCAAAACTTGAATACACCCATGAAGTTCTGATAATTATTCCTCTTGCACCTGAATTTATAAAAGCTTCTTCGCCTTTTAGTTTCGTAAGTCCATAAACTCCCTGAGGATTTACCAGATCTTCTTCCACATAAGGCCTGTAATTTTTCCCATCAAACACATAATCAGTTGATATATGTATTAAAGGAATGTTTTTTTCTTTTGCTGTATTTGCAAGATATTTAACAGCTTTGTGATTTACTAAATCTGCTTTTTCTTTTTCCTCCTCGGCTCTGTCAACAGCAGTATATGCCGCGCAGTTTATTATTAAATCAATATCTTTTTCATTTACATATTTTCTAATATTTTCTTCCTTTGTAATATCAAGTTCATTTACATCTGTAAAGAAAAAATTATAAGAATATTTACTTGAAAGCTCTTTTATCTCACTTCCAAGCTGACCGTTTGAGCCTGTAATTAAGATATTCATTTATTATCTCCATAAAGGTCTGTATATTCAAAAATTTCCGCATCTTTTAAAAATAGAGCGTTTTTATCTTTATCTGATACAAGTATTTCATCTTTTGGAAAGTTCCAGTCGATATTTATATCAGGGTCATCATATCTGATACTTCTGTCACATTCAGGTGAATAGTAATTATCCACTTTATATACAAATATAGCTTCATCACTTGTTACTAAAAATCCGTGAGCAAATCCTCTTGGGATAAAAAGCTGTCGTTTATTCTCTTCACTAAGCTCAACCGCCACATATTTTCCAAACGTAGGAGAATCTTTTCTGATATCTACCGCTACATCTATTACGCTTCCCTTTATTACTCTAACAAGCTTACTTTGAGCAAAAGGAGGCAGTTGATAATGAAGACCTCTAAGTACTCCTCTTTTACTTTTAGATTCGTTATCTTGAATAAAGTTTATTTTTCTTACATTTTTTTCAAACAAATCCTGACGGAATGTTTCCATAAAATAACCTCTGTCATCTCCAAAAACTTTCGGCTCTATTATTACAACATCAGGTATTTCAGTTTTTATGAATTTCATTTATTCTCCTGCCACTTTTAATAGATATTGACCATACCCTGTTTTTTTGAGCTCTTCACCTAATTTTTGAAGACTTTCTTTACTAATCCATCCGTTGTTGTATGCTATCTCTTCTATACATCCGACCTTTAGCCCCGTTCTTTTTTCAATAGTGGATATAAAATATCCCGCTTCAAGTAAATTTTCATGAGTTCCCGTATCAAGCCATGCATAACCTCTTCCCATAAGTTCTACTTTTAGTCTGCCTTCATCTAAAAATTGATTTATTACATCAATAATTTCAAGTTCACCTCTATTACTTGGTTTCACATTATGTGCTTTTTTTACTACATCATTTGGGTAAAAATATAGTCCTACCACCGCATAATTACTTTTTGGGTTTTTTGGCTTTTCTTCTATACTTATTGCGTTCATGTTTTCATCAAACTCTACAACTCCATAAACAGTGGGATCACTTACGTAATATCCAAATATTACCGCCTTATTTTCATTTTTTACCGTTTCTCTTGAATGTTTTAAAAGCTCTGTAAGTCCATGACCGTAAAATATATTATCACCAAGAACCAGACAAACGTCATCATCACCTATAAACTTTTCTCCAATTATAAACGCTTCGGCAAGCCCTCTTGGCTCGTCTTGAATAGCATATTCTATATTCATCCCAAGCTGACTTCCATCACCAAAAATTTGCTTGTAATTTTTTATATATTCAGGATTTGATATTATTAAAACATCTCTGATACCACTCAACATCAAAACTGACAATGGATAATAAATCATCGGTTTATCATATATAGGAAGCAATTGCTTGCTAATTCCTCTTGTAATAGGATACAGTCTTGTACCGCTACCCCCTGCAAGTATTACCCCTTTCATCCTTCTCCTTTTAAATTAACTAATCAAAGTCTCCCATCCACTAGATTCTCATCAAAGAAACTTTTAATATCATAAACTACAAGATTTGAATTTTGTTTTGCTTTTTTGATTGGCTCTTCTAACTCTTTAAATTCGTTATGTGATACCGCTAACACTATTCCATCATAATCATTTACATTTATATTATCCTTTAGTTCAAGTCCGTATTCGTGCTTAACTTCTTCACTGTCTGCCCATGGGTCATATACGTCTACGTCCACTTTAAAATCCTCAAGCTCTCTTATTACATCTATTACTCTGCTGTTTCTTATATCAGGACAGTTTTCTTTAAATGTAATCCCAAGTACTAATACTTTACTATTTTTGATAGTATGTCCTTCATGTATCATTAATTTAACAAGTTTATTAGCAACGAATATTCCCATATTGTCATTTAATCTTCTACCGGCTAAGATTATTTCAGGATGATATCCTATCTCTTTTGCTTTGTATGTAAGGTAATACGGATCAACGCCTATACAATGCCCTCCTACAAGCCCGGGAGTAAATCTTAAAAAGTTCCATTTTGTCCCGGCAGCTTCAAGTACCGCTTTTGTATCGATTCCAAGCTTATCAAATATTAAAGCCAGCTCATTTACAAAGGCGATATTAATATCTCTTTGGGCATTTTCGATTACTTTTGCGGCTTCGGCTACTTTTATTGATGGAGCAAGGTGAGTACCCGCTTCAATAATAGAAGCATACATTTCATCTATCTCTTTTGCGATTTCCGGTGTGCTTCCTGAAGTGACTTTAAGTATTTTTTTAACTGTATGCTCTTTGTCTCCCGGATTTATTCTCTCAGGCGAATATCCTACAAAAAAGTCTTCATTAAATTTAAGTCCAGAAACTTTTTCAAGTATCGGTACACATACTTCTTCTGTACATCCGGGATATACTGTAGATTCGTATATTACGATATCTCCTTTTTTAAGTACTTTGCCAAGTGCTTCGCTGGCTTTTCTTAGAGGTGTTAAGTCCGGATTTTTATGATTATCTATCGGTGTTGGTACCGTTACTATGTAAACGTTTGCGTCTTTTATTTCATCAAGTTTATTTGTAAATTTTATTCCTCTGTCAATCGCGGCTTTTAAATCTTCTTCGCTGACTTCAAGAGTTCTATCATATCCGCTGTTTAATTCATCTACTCTCCATTGAGCTATGTCATACCCTGTTACCGGGTATTTTTCACTAAATGCTACAGCCAATGGCAATCCTACGTATCCTAATCCTATAACCGCTATTTTTTTCATCCTTTCTCCCTTTAAAAATTAAACTTTATAAAACCATCTATACCAATCGACAAACTTCTTAATCCCCTCTTTTACATCCACTTTCGGTTTATACCCGAGGTCTTTTTCAAGTGCGCTCGTATCAGCCCAGGTACTCGGTACGTCTCCCGGCTGCATCGGAAGCAGATTTTTTTTAGCCTTTTTTCCAATAGTCTCTTCAATAGCCTCTATAAAATCCATAAGTTTCACAGGCTTTCCGCGGCCTATGTTATATATCTTATAAGGAGCTATACTTTCACTCGGCCTTCCATCCCACTCAGGATTTCCTTTTGGAGGATTGTCAATAACCCTCACTACCCCCTCTATAATATCATCAATATATGTAAAATCTCTTTGCATGTTTCCGTAATTGAAAACATCAATAGGCTTATCTTCGAGTATCGCTTTTGTAAATAAAAACAGCGCCATATCCGGTCTTCCCCACGGCCCGTATACCGTAAAGAATCTAAGACCGGTAGTCGGGATATTATAAAGATACGAATACGTATGACTCATAAGCTCATCCGCCTTTTTCGTAGCTGCATAAAGGCTTATAGGATGGTCAACGTTATCGTCAGTCGAAAACGGCTGCTTTTTATTAAGTCCGTATACGCTTGAACTGCTTGCATAGCTAAGAGCCTTTACCCCATGATGTCTGACAGCCTCCAAGATATTCATATGTCCTACGATATTACTCTGAATATAAGCATCCGGGTTTGTCAGAGAATATCTAACTCCCGCCTGCGCCGCCAAATGGCAGACTTTGTCAAACTTTTCTTCTTTAAACAGTTTATCAACAGCCTCTTTGTCTTCAAGATTTAGTTTTATAAATTTATAATTCGGATATTTTTTACTCTCAACTATTTTTCCATATTCTATTTCATCTCTATCTATTCCTGCTTCGGCAAGTCTTCCGTATTTTAAATTCACATCATAATAATCGTTTATATTATCAAGCCCTACTACCTCATCTCCACGCTCAAGCAGTCTATTTGCCAAATGAAAACCTATAAATCCGGCAGTACCAGTCACTAATATTTTCATTAAATTCCTTTATTTAACAACAAATTTTTTATGATTTATATAAAAGGAGAGTAAAAACTGTAGTACTCCCCTTTTCATCCTTTCCTTTTTCCCTGTTGAAATTTTACATCAAATAATACGTTTTTTCAACTAAAAACAAAGCCTCCGGAACAAAAATTGCTTATATATCAATTTTCGTGAAAAATATCTCTTGTATATACTTTGTCTTTGAATTTTTCAAGCGGTTTTTCCATTCTGTTTGCCAAAATAATATCGCATTCTTTCAAATCATCAAGATTATTGGTTACAGGTATGCCGTCAATCTCTTTTTCTTTTGCCGTAGGCTCGTAAATCACCATATCCACAAAAGGTTTTAGCATATTAATCACATCAAATATCGCACTGCTTCTGAAATTATCACTTCCGGCTTTCATAATTAATCTATAAATCCCCACTTTTTTAGGATTTTTATCAAGGACTCTTTTTGCGATAAATTCTTTTCTTAGTGTATTGCTGTCTACAATAGCTTCCATAAGTTTTTGAGGTATGTTTTCTCTTTTGTAGTTTGCCACGAGCTGTTTTGTATCTTTTGGCAAGCAGTAGCCACCGTATCCGAAGCTTGGGTTGTTATAGTGCATACCGATTCTCGGGTCAAGACATACACCTTCTATAATATCTTTTGTATTAAGCCCTTTCATCTCCGCAAACATATCAAGCTCGTTAAAAAACGCCACCCTCATAGCAAGATACGTATTGGCAAAAAGTTTTACGGCTTCTGCCTCAGTATTATTGGTATAAAGAATCGGTATTGTCTTTTTATATGCTCCGTCTTTTAGTAGATTTGCGAAAATTTCAGCTTTTGTAGACTTTTCCCCGACAATTATACGGCTTGGATAAAGACTGTCATAAAGCGCTTTTCCCTCTCTTAAAAACTCAGGCACGAAAAAAATATTCGGGTAATTAAACTCTTTTTTTATTCTCTCGGTATATCCGATTGGTATCGTTGAGCGGATTACGATTGTTGCTTTTGGATTTATCTCTATTACATCTTTTATCACGCTCTCTACCGATTTCGTATTAAAGTAATTCGTCACAGGGTCATAATCGGTGGGAGTAGCCACCACTACGTATTCCGCTCCCTCATATGCTTCTTTTTTATCGGTAGTGGCTTTTAAATGTAAATCTTTAGTTTGGAAAAACTCGGTAATTTCTTTATCTTCTATGGGAGAAATTCTTTTATTTATCATCTCTACTTTTTCAGGCACTATATCAAGAGCCACTACGTCATTGTTTTGGGCTAAAAGTACCGCGTTACTAAGCCCTACATACCCCGTCCCGGCTATTGCTATTTTCATTTTTTCTCCTTTAATAAGCACCCTTGCCTGTGAGTACCACTTTTATAGTTTTCAGGATAATTTTAAAATCCAGTAAAAAAGAACGGTTTTTAACATACCATTCATCCATTTTTACCCTCTCGTCATAATTATCTATATCACTCCTACCCTCCACCTGCCAGTAACCAGTAATACCAGGTTTTACCTTTTTGTAAAATTCAGCCTTTTCTTTATAAAATTTATCAAGTTCTTCCTGTGTAACCGGTCTTGGTCCCACTACACTCATATCTCCCTTTAAAACATTTATAAACTGAGGCAATTCATCTAAAGATGTTTTTCTTAAAAATTTTCCCACAGGTGTAATTCGAGGGTCGTTTTTTAATTTATGGGAAGCATCCCACTCTTTCCTCGCCTCTTCATCATATTCCAAAATTTCTTTTAATTTCTTCTCTGCATCCGGATACATACTTCTAAATTTTATTATTTCAAACTTTTTTCCGCCTTTGCCCACCCTTTTTTGTTTAAAAAATACGCTGCCGCCATCAGTCAATTTTATGGCAATCATAATAGGAATTGCAACGGGTGCACTCAGTAAAATTGCAAACAACGAAAATATTACGTCAAAAACTCTTTTTAGCTTATCACTCATTAATATTCTCCATAATTTTTTTATATATTTCAGTGTATCCCTCAATCATTTTCTTTACTGAAAAATTAGATTTTAAAATATAAAAAGAGTTTTCTCCCATTTTCAATAATTTCTCTTTATCTTTAATCAAATCTCTTATGATTGAAACGGCTTCATCTTTAGAATTATATATAAAACCGTTATATTCGTTACTTACTAAATCAATATTTCCCACACAATTGCTTAAAATCAGAGGTTTTTGAAAACACATAGCCTCCAAAACTGAAAGTGGCAACCCTTCCCACAAAGAGGTGGAAAGATAAATATCAAAGTTTTTCAGTTCTTTTTCCATAAATTCTTTTTTCATCCACCCTGTAACTTTTATATTTGAAGAAGTAAGTTCATTTCTCAAATCACCATCCCCAATCCAGACAAACTCTATATCTTTAAAAAATTTCGCAATTTCATTAAAAAGCTTCGGATTTTTTTGATATACTATTCTTCCAACGGTACCTATTGTGATTTTTTTAACATTTATTTGATTTTTACCTGCATTTTTATATGAACAATCTATTCCGTTGGAGACATATTTCGCTTTTATACCTATTTTTTTAAACTCTTCGGCTTCAGACTCAGAACAGGCCACAACTACACCACCCATCTTATTCGCTGTTTTTTCTAAAAAGACAAAAAACTGTCTTTTAAAATTTGAAATATCCTTTCTTAAAAACGAAACGCCGTGAGGAGTATAAACAACCCTGTTTTGCTTTTTTAAAATTCTTGCCGCTAACCTGCCTAAGAAACCTGCTTTTGAAGAGTGTAAATGGAGTATATCAAAATCCAGATTTTTTAGAATGTTTACTAGCTCTTTTAAAGCCAAAAAATCTTTTTTTAAATCTATTTCCCTTTGAACGCTTTTCCAAGAAACAAACTCCACATTGTTTGAAAAGAGATGATAGTTTTCCTTTTCGTCTTCCCTAAGTCCATGAATAATTATATGTTTAAATTCAGGAGTATGAGTTGTTATATTAACCAAAAAATCAAAAACCCCGCCTGAAAACGGTTCGGTTACGTGTACTATTTTATATGTCATATATTCTCCATTTCTTTAAAAATTAATCCAAATATTATCCAAATATCCAATTCATTAAGTTGCCATCCAAAAATTCCCCTTATTAAATAGGCACTTAATAAACCCATTAAAACAATATTTTGTACATTTATATGCTTTATTAAAAAAAACAACATATATCCTATTAAATATAAAAATATCAAAAAGCCTATAATTCCCTCTTCTGATAAAATTTTTAAATAAATATTATGAGGATGAGAAACATGCTCATCAATATGTAAATCAATATACTTTTGTTTCAATCCTTCATATCCATTACCTATTAAAAAATGACTTTTCCAAAATTTATAAGCATAATTCCATAAAATCACTCTAGAAGAAATAGAACTATCTTTATTTTCTTTAACTATATTTTTGACTTTATTTTCTTTAACTATATTTTTGACTTTATTTTCTTTAACTATATTTTTGACTTTATTTTCTTTAACTATATTTTTGACTTTATTTTCTTTAACTATATTTTTGACTTTATTTTCTTTAACTATATT
>JAMOTM010000075.1 GCA_027002265.1 Aquificota bacterium
CAGTTATATTCTTTATAAGCTTTATAAGCCAAAACATCATTTAAATCAAGTCTATTAAAATATGAATTTATTTCCAAAGCTACATTATTTTCAGAAGCGGCTTTAAATACTTTATCCCAATCTACAGGATAAGGTGGCCTTTGATTTATTATTCTTCCGCTTGGATGGGCAATTATGTTTACATACTTGTTTTCGATAGCTTTTAAAAGTCTTTCCGTATTATCTTGGTTAAAACGAGTATGAATAGCAGCTATTACAATATCTAAATCCTTTAAAATATCTTCCGAGTAATCTAAAGAACCATCTGGAAGTATATCTACTTCCATAACTTTAAGAAGAAATTTTTTTCCTAATTTTTCATTTATTTTATCTATTTCATAATTTCTTTTTTTTACTTCCTCTTCCGAAAGACCATTTGCTACTTTTAAACTTTTTGAGTGATCTGCAATACCTATGTACTC
This sequence comes from Aquificota bacterium, assembly GCA_027002265.1. Classification (GTDB taxonomy): domain Bacteria; phylum Aquificota; class Aquificia; order Desulfurobacteriales; family DQVG01; genus DQVG01. The sequence continues at coordinate 462 of JAMOTM010000075.1, forward strand.
ATATCCAAAATCCAAAGCAGCTTTTAATATTTCCTCTAAAGAATTTGCGCCATCACTATATTTTGAGTGAACATGCAAATCTCCTTTTATATCTTTTACTTTTACTAAATTTTCAAAACTTATTTTTTGTCTTAATTTTTCATCTTTTTTAATCTTTTCTTTTAAAGATAAATAACATTCTAAAAGAGAAGAGTAATTATCCTTTATGGGCTCTATAAACTTTTTAAATAGTTTTTCAGCTTCCTCAATTTCTCCAAGATTTTCTCTTAACTCCGGAGGCGGCGGATAAAGGCCTAAATTTAAATATATCTCTTCTTCAGTTCTTGAAGCAACTAACTTATCACCTCTAAAAAGTCCATATTCATTTAACTTATAGCCTTTTTCTATACATATTTTTCGAAGAGCAATATTATGAGCTTTTGAACCGGTAAAATACTGAAGAGCCGCTCCCCAAGATTTTTCTTCTATTATTCTTAAATCTACTTGAACCCCATCTTTAGTTAAAATAGAAGTTCTTGTTGGACCTTCCCATAAAACTTCTTTTACAATTTCTAAGTTTTTAAAAGCTTCGTTAACTTTTTCTCTATATCTGTAGTCATCTTTTTTTATTGTTACTAAAATGTCTATATCTCCAACAGTTTCTTTCATACGGCGAGTAGAACCTGCATAGGAAATATTTGTAATAATATCTTTTAAAGAGCCCTTTAAAGAATTTATAATGAAATTTGCAATATGAAGAGCAAAACCCAAAGGAATTTTATCTTTAGAAAGTTTATATATTTCTATTCCTTTTTTTATCTTTTCTACTTTCTTTAACCCAAAAGAAGGAAGCCTTAAAAGTTTTCCTTCTTTAATAGCTTTTTCTAGATCCTCTATACTTTTTATATTAAGTTTTTCATACAAAAGTTTTATAGTCTTTGGACCCAAACCTGGGATTTCAAAAAGTTCAAATAAAGAAGAAGGAAACTCCTCTTTTAATTTTTCAAAATCTTCTATTTTTCCAGTTTCCAAATATTCCACTATCTTTTTTCTTAAAGAGGCTCCTATTCCGGGAAGTTTTTTATTTTGTTTTATAATTTCTTCTATATCTTCTTTTAAATCTTCCAAAACTTTAGCTGCTTGTCTATAAGCTCTTACATGGAAAGGATTATCCCCTTTTAAATCTAAAATATCTGCCCATCTATAAAAAATTTTTGCAAGCTCTAAATTTTTACTCACGTTTTATATTCCTCCAAATCTTCTTTGTCTATTTTGAAAATCTAAAATAGCATCTATAAAGTCTTCTTCTTTAAAATCCGGCCAATATTTTTTTGTAAAATAAAGCTCGGCATAAGGAATGAACCATAAAAGAAAATTAGATATTCTTTTTTCTCCTGAAGTTCTAATTAAAAGATCAACATCTGGAAGCTCAGGAAGATACAAATATTTTTTTAATACATTTTCACATATATATTTATCTTCCAAAATATTATTTCTTATATCATAGGCTATTTTATTTACTGCATCTAAAATTTCTTGACGTCCTCCATAGTTTATGCAAAATACAGCTGTTAAATCTTTAAAATCTTTAGTTTCCTCTTCAACCTCTTTTATTTTTTTCTGTAAAAAAGAAGGAAGTTCGTAAATTCTTCCTATAGCTTTAAATCTTATTTTATTTTTTAAAAGCATATTTTTTTTATCTTCTAGATAATTTGCCATTAAGGTAAATAAAAACTCAACCTCTTCTTTTGGACGATTCCAATTTTCTGTTGAAAAGGAAAAAAAACTTATATAGGAAATACCTACCCTTTTTGCTATCTTTAAAATATCCTCTACCCTCTTTGCTCCTTCCTGATGACCAAAAATTCTAGGATATCCTTTTTCCTTTGCCCACCTTCCATTTCCATCCATTATAATTGCAACGTGTCTTGGGATTTTATGTTTGTTTATAAGCTTTATCTTATCTTCTAAAGAAAGCTTATTTATTTGATTTTGCATCTATTTCCCTCAGAAATCTTTTTAAATCTTTTATAAATTTATCAACCTTTATTCCATGCATATGACAAGCTTCTCTAATAATTTCTTGTTTTATTCCTTTACAAGTTAGACACTTTAAACCATAACGTTTAAAAAATTCTTTAACTTCAGGACATTTATTTAAAATATCCTTTAGATAAGTTTTTGGAGTTATTTTAAGTTCCATATGTTCTCCCCCAAAGTTTTTAAGAAAATATAAATTCCCTTATTCGTTTTAAACCTTCTTTTATGTTTTCCAAGCTTGTAGCATAAGACAGTCGAGCATAACCAGGAGCTCCAAAAGCACTTCCAGGAACAAGAGCTACAAGTTTTTCTTCTAAAAGAGCTTTTGCAAATTCCATATCACTTTTATAACCTTTTTTAGAAATTACTTTATTAAAATCTACAAAAAGATAAAAAGCCCCCTGTGGTTTTACATAAGGAATATTTAAACTATCAAAAAACTCACACATGTAGTTTCTTCTTTCTATAAAAGCCTGCTTCCACTTATTTAGAAAATCTTGAGGCCCTTTTAAAGCGGCTACAGCTGCCTTTTGAGCTATGGAACATACATTAGAAGTAGATTGAGAAATTATTTTAGTAATAGCTTCATTTACCTCTTTTATTTTACTTGCTATATACCCTACTCTCCAACCGGTCATAGAGTAGGCCTTTGAAAAAGCATTTATAGTAAAAGTTATATCTAAAACGTCTTTGTCTAAACTTCCTATGGAAATATGCTCTCCTTCATACACAAGTTTTTCATAACATTCATCTGAAACTATAAATATATTTTCTTTTAAACAAACCTCAGCTACTTTTTCTAAAACTTTTTTTGGATATACAGCTCCAGTTGGATTGTTGGGAGTATTAATAATAATAGCCTTTATTCTTTTTGGATAATGACCTATAAGCTTTATATAGTTAGGAAGAGGTTTTCTTTCAAAAACTAATCTTGAAACTTCTTTTATTTTTTCCTCATTTGGCAAAAAGTTATCTTCAGTTGTATCCATAATAAGAACAGAACCTTGAGCAAATTTGATTTGCTCAGTATATGAAACCCAGTAAGGAGATAAAACGATAACTCCTTCTCCTTCTTCTAATATAGATAAGAACAAAGTAAATAAAGCATATTTAGCACCATCTGTAACTACTACTTCATCTTTTTGGTAATCCAATTTATTTTCTTTTTTTAATTTTTCTGCCAAAGCTTCTCTAAGTTCAGGTATACCAGCTGGAGGTGTATATTTTGTAAAACCTTCTTTTATAGCTTTAATTGCAGCTTCTTTTACAAAATCAGGTGTATCAAAATCTGGTTCTCCAGCTCCAAAAGAAATAACATCTTTACCTTGAGCCTTTAAAAGTTTAGCTTTAGAGGTTATTGCAACAGTGGGAGAAGTTTCTAAAAATAAGCTTCTTTTTGAAAGTATCATTTTTCAACCTCTTTTTATTTTTATTGTCTTAAAAAAATTATAAAAAAGTTATTTAAATAGAACAAGAAAAAGCTAAAAATTTTTATTACTTTTCCTCATGAAAATTATGTAAACTTCCATAAAGAGAAATTCGAGGATATGGGAATTTAAGCTCTTTTAAAACAAATTTTTTTATAAAATTTTTTAAGGTTTTCTCTTTTACGCTTGGACTCCAAGGATATTCTTCTATATATTTTAAAAGATACACTTTCAATTTTTCTTTTTGCTCTTTAGAGATAGTTTGAAGATATAAATTTACAATTAAAGTTTCTATTTTTTTTAAAATTTTTTCTTTTTCAAGGAAACTTTTTTCTTTTAAAAATTTAAAGCATAATCTATTAATTTCTTGAAATATTTTATTAAAACTTTCTTTATTTACAGCTTTATCCCTTCTTTTTTCTAAAAAAGATAATACCTTTTTTATATCCCTGTATATGTTTTTATTAATATAAAAATAAACCTCTGAATTTATATCTCCTTTTAAAAATTTTTCAAATTCACTTAGAACTCTGTTAATATCTTTTCCGTAATCTTCATAAATTCTAAGAAATTTTCGTCCTAGCGCATTTAACTCATTATCTTCAAAATTTTTAAAATCTTTTTTAAACTTTTTTAAAAACTCCAAAAGAAGTTCAACGTTTTCTTTCAAAAACTTATCTTTTTTTATTATCAAACTCAAAAATTTTTTTATTTTTGCCTCAGACATTTTTTTAATGTCTCCCTTAAAGTATCTCTTTTAATTTTGTCCTTCTCTTTTATACTAGCTTTTTTTAAATTTTCTAGATTTAATAGTTTATCTTCAAAATCCTTTTCGTTTTCCAAAATACAAATATTTTCTACAAAATTTAGATTTCCAATTTGATTTTCATATGATGGCCCTATAAAAACAATTTTTTCAAAATAGCTTGGCTCCAATATATCGTGCCCACCTTTATTATTAAAACTTCCTCCAACGAAAATATAGTCTGAAAAGGCATATAAATATTTTTGAATTCCAAAATAAGGAAAACATATAATATTGTAGAAATTTAAAAATTTTAAAGGATTTTTCAAAAATTCTTCTTTATTAGGAATAAAAAATTTATTTTCTTCTTTATATTTTTCCAAAATTTTTAAAATATTTTTTATATTTTCTGGATGACGGGGGGATATCAAAATTTTAATATTTTTTCTTTGAAGGATGTTTATAGCTTTTTCTAAAAGAAAAGCCTCTTCATCATGCAAAGAAGCAAATAGAAAAAATTTATTTTTTAATTTCTTTTTTAGGTTAATAAAAATTTTTAATTTATCATCTTCAAAATATAAAAACTTAAAAAGCTTTAAAGGAATGTGATAAGAAAACTTATCTTTAATCTCGGAAAAATGATGTTTTAAATAATCCAAAACTTCCTTTTTTGGTACGAAAATTTTTTTTGCTTTCTTAAATAAAAATAAATAAAAAAATTTTAGCTTTTTATATTTCTTTAAATGTCTTTTAGAAATTCTTAAATCAAAAATAAAAATAGGAATATCCTTTTTAGAAGCAAAATAAAACATCTGAGGCCAAAAATCATTTTCGTAAATAAAAATAGCTTTTTGTTTAGTTAGAAAGGAAAAAGTATTTAAAATAGGAAAAGAATAAATGTTTACTAAAGCTTCCTTTTTTTCTTTTTCAAAAATTTTGTTTGCATGAAAGTATCCAGTTTTAGTAAAGACACTTATATTTACTTTTGAAAAATTAAAAGCCTCTTTTATTAAAGGGTAAAAAGCATTAAGTTCTCCTATAGAAGAAGTATGAAAAGTTATTCTATTTTCTTTTAAACTTCTTAAATTAATAAAATTACTTAGTCTTATATTAAGTCTCATTTAAATCCCTTTTAAGCTAGACCTATAAGACGCCTTAAATTTTTAATTTCCTCTCTTAATTTAATGGCTTTTTCAAAGTTCCACTCTTTTGCAGCTTTTTTCATTTCCTTTTCAAGCTTTTCTATTTTTTCTAAAATCTCATCTTCACTTAAATGTTTATATTCGTCTTTTGGTTTTAAACCTGCATCTTCCAAAATAGATGTATCTAAAGGCCTGTAAACAGTTTGAGGAATTATTCCATGTTTTTTATTATATTCTTCCTGGATTTTTCTTCTTCTTAAAGTTTCTCTAACTGCATTTGCCATAGCTTGAGAAACTTTATCTCCATATAAAATTGCTTTTCCATGAACATTTCTTGCACATCTTCCAATAGTTTGAATTAAAGAAGTTTCGCTTCTCAAAAAGCCTTGTTTATCTGCATCTAAGATAATAACAAGACTAACTTCTGGAATATCAAGTCCCTCTCTCAAAAGATTTACTCCTACTAAAACTTCTATATCGCCTTTTCTCAGATCTCGAATAATATCCACTCTTTTTACACTATCGATATTAGAGTGAAGATAATAGGCTTTAAAACCTTGCTCTTTTAGATATTCCGAAAGTTCTTCAGCTTGTTTTTTTGTTAAGGTGGTAATTAATACTCTTTCTTTTCTTTCTAATACTTTTGAAATTTCAAAAATAACATCTTTCATCAAATTATCTATAAAATCTATTTTTTCTATATATTCAAAGTTTTCAGGAATTCTATCTTTTAAAGTTTCTTTTAAAAGATCATATTTTTTCTCTTTTTTTAATCTTTTTAAAATTTCTTTATCTTTATTATCTACAAGAAGCTTTATTGTTATATCTGGATCTAATAAACCCGTTGGTCTTACAATCATTTCTGAAACTACTTGACTATTTTCAAGTTCAAATTTCCCGGGGGTAGCAGATACAAAAAGAATTTGAGGTGCTTTTTCTATAAATTCTTCAAATTTTAAGGGTCTATTATCATAAGCACAGGGAAGACGAAATCCATACTTTACTAAGTTTTCCTTTCTGCTTCTATCTCCCCTATACATAGCTTTTATTTGAGGCAATGTAACATGACTTTCATCTATAAATACTACAAAATCATCTTTAAAAAATTCCAAAAGAGAAAAAGGAGGATCTCCTGGTTTTCTTCCATCAAAATGACGAGAATAATTTTCTATACCTTTACAATATCCAAACTCTTTTAAAAGTTCTAAATCTGCTTTTGTTCTTTTTTCTATTCTGTTTGCCTCTAAAAATTTCTTTTGGGAAAGAAAATATTTTATTTGATCCTGAAGCTCTTCTTCAATGGATAAAAGAGCCTTTTCTAAAGTAGGTTTCTCCACGCTATAAAAACTAGCAGGATAAACAATATAGTCTTTGTACTCTTTTAAAACTTCTCTTTCAAAATATTTAAGCTCTTTTATAGCCTCTAGTTCATTATCGAAAAATTCGAGTCGAATATATCTATCTTCATAAGAAGATGGAAATATTTCTACAATATCTCCCTTAACCCTAAATATTCCTGGTTTAAATTCAAAATCATTTCTTTGATAACCTAAATAAACAAGCTTTTTTAAAATTTCCTTAAAATTATATTCCTTTCCTACCTCAAATCTTAAAGCTTGCTTTTCATATTCATCTGGTCTTCCAAGATTGTATATAGCAGATACTGAGGCTACAACAACTACATCTTTTCTTGTAAGTAAAGATACTACAGCTGAGTGTCTTAATCTATCTATAACCCAATTTATAGAACAGTCTTTTTCTATATAAAGATCTTTCTCTGGAATATAACTTTCTGGCTGATAATAATCATAGTAAGAAATAAAGTACTCTACAGCATTGTTTGGAAGAAAATTTTTTAGCTCGTGGTATATTTGGGCAGCTAAAAGTTTATTATGACAAATAATTAAAGTAGGTTTCTGAATTTTCTCTATAATCTTTGCCATAACATATGTTTTTCCACTTCCGGTAACGCCAAGTAAAGTTTGATATTTATTTCCTTGTAAAATGCTTTTTGAAATTTCGTTAATAGCTTTTTCTTGATCTCCCTTAGGATTAAATTTTGAAATTACTTTAAATTTTCCCATGTTTTCCTATCCCAAACTTGATATAATTTAGGTCGTTAAAGATGTTTTAGCTAGATTTTATTACATTTCTTTAGTAATTAAAAATTGGAAAGTTTTTTTTATTTTCAAGTTAAGCTCTGCACGGAGGATAAAAATGAAAGATAAATATGAAGCTGTAATTGGACTTGAAGTTCATGCTCAACTTAAAACAAAAACAAAAATGTTTTGTGGATGTAAAAATGAATTTACAAATGAACCAAATATACATGTTTGTCCTGTTTGTCTTGGGATGCCAGGATCTTTACCTGTTATAAATAAAAAGGCAGTTGAGCTTGCCGTAAAGGCAGCTCTTGCTTTAAACTGTAAAATTCATAAAAAAAGTATATTTGCAAGAAAACATTACTTTTATCCTGATTTACCTAAAAATTATCAAATTACTCAATATGAAGAACCTTTTGCAACAGATGGTTATTTAATAATAGAAAAAAAAGATGGAACCAAAAAGAAAATAAGAATAAAAAGAATTCATATGGAAGAAGATGCTGGAAAAAATATTCATGAGGAGCATTTTTCAAAAGTAGATTTAAATAGAGCTGGTGTTCCTTTAATTGAAATTGTTTCCGAACCGGATATTTCTGATCCAGAGGAAGCTAGACTCTACATGCAAAAGTTAAGAGATATTTTGGTTTGGATTGGGGTTACAGATGGGAATTTAGAAGAAGGATCCTTAAGATGTGATGCAAATGTTTCTATCCGCCCAAAAGGATCTAAAGAACTTGGAACTAAGGTAGAAATAAAGAATTTAAATTCCTTTAGATTTATAGAAAAGGCGTTAAGATATGAGATAAATCGCCAAATTGAAGCCGTAAAGAAGGGTGAAAAAATTATTCAGGAAACTCGTCTTTATGACAGTCAAAAGGATATAACCAAATCTATGAGAACAAAAGAAGAAGCTGAGGATTATAGATATTTTCCTGATCCAGACTTACCGCCTCTAATTATTGAAGATGAGTGGCTTGAGGAAATAAAAGCTTCTTTAGGTGAACTTCCAGATGAGTTTAAAGAAAGAGTTATAAAAGAATATAAAATAAAAGAATATGATGCAGATATTCTTTCAAGAGATAAAACTTTAGCATACTTTTTTGAAGAAGCTGCAAAAAGCTATAAGGGAGAAGCTCAAAGGGTATCAAATATAATTCTTTCAGATTTACTTGGAATTCTAAAAGAGGAAAAAATAGAACTAAAAGATGTTCCTTTCCCAGCTTCTTACATTGGTGAGCTTCTTAACTTAGTTGATGAAAATATAATTTCCTTAAGAGTTGCTAAAGAAGAAGTTTTACCCGAAATGGTAAAAACCGGAAAATCTCCAAAAGTAATTGTAGAAGAAAAAGGATTAAAGCAAATTTCTGATACTTCGGAAATTGAAAAAATAATTAAAGAAAGCTTTAAAAATAATCCTAAAGCCGTAAAACAATATAAAATAGGAGATGAAAGAAAAAAACAAAAGGCAGTTCAATTTTTTATAGGTCAAGTTATGAAAGCTACTAAAGGAAAAGCAAATCCAAAACTTGCAAGAGATTTAATTATTAAACTTTTAGAAGAGGAAAATTAGTATGGTTAAATATTTTGTGGGTAAAGCTAAAATAAAAAATTGGGATAAGGAAGATGTACTTATTTGGTATTTCCCAGAAAAAGTAAATTATTCTTGTGTATTTACTTTAAATGACGTAAAAGCTCATCCAATTATCTTTTCAAAAGAAGTTTATAAAAATTATAAGCCTGTATCTTTTTTGTTTGCAAATTCTGGAAATGCAAATTGCTTAAATGGAAAAGAAGGTTATAAAGCAATTTTAAATATTGAAAAAAAACTGAAAGATATTTTTAAAATAAAAGAAACTGGACTTTTTGCCCAAACTGGAGTAATAGGAGAAGATTTTCCCGAAAAAAATGTTTTAGAGGTTTTAAAAAATCTTTCTTTAAAAAATTTTAAGGATCTTAAAACAAAAGAAGATCTTAAATTATGTGCAAGAGCCATTATGACTACAGATAGTTTTGAAAAGTATGAATACTATAAAGATAGCGAATTTGAAATTTATGCTATAGCCAAAGGAGCTGGAATGATAGCCCCAAATATGGCAACTATGCTTTGTTTTGTTTATACAAATGCAAGTTTTTCCAAAGATGAACTTGATGTAGTTTTATCTTATGCTGTGGAAAAAAGTTTTAATAGAATTAGCGTAGATGGGGATATGAGCACAAACGATTGTGTCTTTTTATTTTCAAAGGAAAATGGAATAAAAGTAGATATATCTAAATTTAAGAAAGTTCTTACAAATATTTTAAAAAGTTTAGCTATAAAAATTGTTAAAGATGGAGAAGGTGCTACAAAAGTAATGCATATAATTGTGAAAGGTGCAAAAAATAGGGAAAGAGCCTTAAAAATAGCAAAAAGAATAGGAAATTCTCTTTTAGTAAAAACCGCCATATTTGGATGTGATCCAAACTGGGGAAGAATTTTAGCTGCAGCCGGAAGTGTAAAACTTGGAATAAATGTAAACAACTGCACTTTACTTATAGGCCCTTATCTTTTGTTTTCAAAAGGAGAAAAAACAAAATATGATGAAGAAAAGGTAAGAAAGTATATGGAGAAAAATGAAATAATAGATATTGTTTTAGATTTAGGAGAAGGAAATTCTTATGAGGAATTTTGGGCATCTGATTTATCTTATGATTATATAAAAATAAATGCTGAATATAGAACCTAAAAATCATGAATATTTCTTCTGAGATAAAAAGGCAAGCTTATGAATTATCAAAAAGTTCTTATTTATATTTTTTTGATACTTTTGCCTTTATAGCTTACCTTTTTATCTTTATTGTGTGGATATATGCTTTATTCTTTTTTTTAAAGAAACTAAGTGTAAAGGCTATAAAATTAAAGTTAAAAAGAGGTAAAAAATGAACATAATAATTTCAAATGACGATGGTATATCTAGTGAAGGTTTATATAGATTATATTTAGCTTCCAAAGATCTAGGAAAAGTAATTGTTGTAGCTCCGGATAGGGAAAGAAGCACTATTTCTCGAGCTCTTACTATGCATCGACCGTTTAGAGTATGGAAATATCATAAATTTGAAAATTGGTATTATACAGATGCTACTCCTGTAACTTGTGTATATATCGGAAAAGATATTATTTTAAAAAAAGATAAGGTAGATTTAATTTTATCTGGAATAAATAGAGGTCCTAATCTTGGAGAAGATGTAAATTACTCTGGAACCCTAGCTGTAGCTAGTGAAGCTATTTTTTTAAACGCTTCTGGAATTGCTTTTTCTTTAGCTACTTTCACAAATTTTAATTGGGATACTGCAGAAAAAGTAGCTCGTCTTATTTTAGAAAAATATAAAAAATATGGTCTTCCTAAAAGAGTGGCTTTAAATGTAAACATTCCAAATGTGGACTTTAAAAAAATTCGGGGAATAAAACTTACGCGTCTTTCTAAGAAAAAATATCATGAGGGTATAGTAGAAAGAAAAGACCCTTGGAATAGACCTTACTACTGGCTGGGAGCCACAACCCCAGATTGGGAATGTGAAGAGGGAACAGATTATTGGGCTATAAAAAATAATTTTATATCTATTACGCCAATATCTTTAGATATTACAGCTTACGAACATCTAGAGACAATTAAATCTTATGAGGAAGTTTAATGTTTTTTGGAAAAATTAAAGAAAGTTTAAAAAATCTATTTAAAAAGCAAATATCAAAGGAAGAGTTCGAAAGATTTTTGATAGATCTTGGATTTTCTTATTCCTTTATTAAAGAAATAGTTAAGGATAAAAATTTTTTAGATACCTTTTATAAAAAGTTAGAAGATCTTATTAATTTTTCATTTTCTTTGGATTATTTTTTTAAGTTTGATACTTTTTTATTTTTAGGTCCAAATGGTAGTGGAAAAACTTCTTCCATAGTTAAATTTGCTTACTATCTTTTAAAATCTGGAAAGATAAATAAAGATAAATTTCTTATTGTAGGAGCTGACACCTATAGAGCCGGAGCTCAAGAGCAACTTAAAAAACTTGCTCAAAAAGTTAATTTAAATGTTTACTTGGAAAATGGAAAACCTGCAAGTGTAGTTTATAAAGCTTTAGAAGAAAATAAAGACAAATATATTTTTATAGATACTTCTGGAAGGCTTGAAACAAATAAAAATTTACTAAAAGAAATTTTTAAAATATATAAGGTTTGTCAAAAATTTAAGAGAAAAATTTTATCTATATATATATTAGATGCTACTTATGGAAAACATGCAAAAAACCAAATAAAAATTTTTAAGTCTTATCTTCCCATAGATGGTCTTGGAATAACAAAATTTGATATTAGTAAAAAAATAGGTTTTATTTTTGAAGTTATAGAAGAATATAAATTACCTATTTTTTTTATATCTTATGGGGAGAACCTTGAAGATATTTCTATATTTAACAAAAAGGAATTTTTAAAAAATTTTCAAGTGGAGGGAAATTTGTGAGAGCTGTTATTCAAAGGGTTTTGGAAGCTAAAGTAGTTGTAAATAATAAAACTATTTCAAAGATAGGAAAGGGGCTTTTGGTTTTTATATGTTTTGAAAAAGAAGATAAAAAAGAGTTTATGGATAAATTTGTAGATAAAATAATAAACTTAAGAATTTTTGAAGATAATCAAAGAAAAATGAATTTATCTTTAAAGGACATAGATGGAGAAATTCTAATAGTTTCCCAGTTTACCTTAGCTGCAGATTGTAAAAAAGGAAGACGTCCATTTTTTGGAAATGCTATGGACATAAAAGAAGCTAAAAAGTGGTTTGAAGAATTTATAGAAAAAGTAAAAAAAAGTTATAAACAAGATAAAGTTTTTTCCGGAGAATTTCAAGCTGATATGAAAGTTCATCTTATAAATGATGGTCCTGTAACTATTATTTTGGATAGCAAAGAAATATGCTGATTATTTTTTTATTTTTAAGTTTTTTAGTATTAAATTTATTTTTTTCTTTTTCATCTCCAAGATATTTGAAAATTCTGGAGGATGTAAAAAAGGAAAAGCTTATAAATCTTCTTTATATAGCTAAATTAAATTCCTTTAATAAAGTACTTTGTATAGAAATAAAAGACAATGTGATCGTGATAGATAATAAAACATATTACTTTGAAAATATTTCTTCGAATTTTGAAAAAATTTGTTTAAAAAATGGAAAGCCGAATTTACAAGGTTCAATTTTTTATAAAAGTATAAAAATTTCTATTAATTATGCAGGAGCTTTTAATATATATAGGTTAAAAAAATAATGTTAAAAGAGAGTTTATACTTTTTTATTTTTATTATTTTACTTAATTTACTTGTTTATTTTTGTTTTGAAACTTCAAAAATATTAAATAAAAATTTAATTTCTATAAGATTTCTAGAGGAAAAAGTATATATATTTTTTGAAAAATAAAGTATAATATGCAAAAACCCAAATTTGGAGATTTTGGGTGAAAAAAATATTAGATAATTTTTACAAATATTTAACACTTTTTGCAGCAATATTTGTTATTTTAATAGTTTTGGGGATTTTTATTTCACTTTATTTAAATTCAAAACTAGCTATAGATACATTTGGATTTATAAAGTTTGCACTTTCTAAAGTTTGGAATCCAAGTAAAGAAATTTATGGTGGACTTCCAGCTATATTTGGAACTATAGTTTCTACCATACTTGCTCTTTTAATAGCTACTCCTATAGCTTTGGGAATTGGAATATTTTTAAGCGAAATATGTCCTCAGAAATTTAAAAATCCTTTTTCTACAGCTATAGAACTCCTTGCAGCTATTCCATCTATTATATATGGAATGTGGGCTCTTTTCTTTTTGGCACCTTTTGTTTCAAAATATATTGCACCTTTATTTGGAGCTCATACTACAGGAATATGTATATTTACTGCATCTTTAGTTTTAGCCATAATGATTATTCCATATATTGCTGCAATTGTAAGAGATGCTATAGATAATGTTCCAAATGTTTTAAAAGAATCTGCTTATGGGCTTGGTGCAAATAAATATGAAGTTGTTCGTCATGTTATTTTACCTTATACAAAAACAGTTATCTTAGGAGCTATCATTTTAGCTTTAGGAAGAGCTCTTGGAGAAACTATGGCAGTTACCTTTGTTATGGGAAATGTTTTTAAAATACCACAGTCTCTTTTTGAACCGGGAACTTCTATAACTGTAAAAATAGCTAATGAGTTTAATGAAGCTTATACAGATTTATATACCTCATCTTTATTTTTACTTGGATTTATTTTATTTATTATGAGCTTTGCCTTTATATCCCTTGCAAAAGTATTTATTTTAAAAAGAAAAATAAAGGCATAGAAAATGGGAGAAAAGATAAGAAAAATAAAAAATATTTTATTTTACGTATTTACCATATTTTCTGCAGTTTTTGGACTTTTTTTCTTATTTTGGATTTTATTTACTATAGTTATCAAAGGGATAACAAATTTTAACTTTCAAGTTTTTTTTAAAGATGCTCCTCCGCCCGGAAGCGAAGATTTAGGAGGATTAAGGTACGCTATTGTGGGGCACTTTATAATTGTTGGTCTTGCAATTCTTATAGGTATTCCTATAGGCGTTTTGGCTGGAACTTACTTGGCTGAATATGGAAAAGATTCAAAAATAACAAATATTATTAGAACTCTTTCTGATATTTTAACTTCGGTTCCATCTATTATAGTAGGTCTTTTTATATATGCTATCTTAGTTAAGCCTTTTGGCAGTTTCTCTGCTATAGCTGGAGCTGTAGCACTTGCCATTTTAATGATTCCCATTATTGTTAGAGTAACAGATGATATGCTTTCTATGGTTCCAAAGGAGCTAAGAGAAGCTGCATACGCCCTTGGGGCTCCAAAATGGATAGTTATTACTAAAGTAACCTATAGAGCAGCTTTGGCTGGAATTTTAACAGGTATTGCTTTAGCTGTTGCAAGAATAGCCGGTGAAACTGCACCTTTAATTTTTACATCTTTTAACAATAATTACTTTTCTTTGGATTTAACAAAACCCATGGCCTCTTTAACTATGACAATTTATCAATTTGCTGGTTCACCTTTCAAAAATTGGCAAGCTTTAGCTTGGGTAGGAGCTTTTATTTTAACTATTTTTGTTTTAGCTTTAAACTTACTTGGAAAATACATAGCTCATAAAAAAGCTCATAAAATGAGGTAAATAAAATGGCTTACATAGTAGATGTAAAGGAACCTTTAAGACTTAAAGTGGATAACTTAAACTTCTTTTATGGAGATAAAAAAATTTTACATGATATAAATATGCCTATTCCTAAAAATAAGGTAGTAGCTTTAATTGGACCTTCTGGATGTGGAAAAACAACTCTTTTAAGATGCTTTAATAGAATGCACGATTTATATCCTGGAAATAGATATGAAGGAAATATTTGGCTTTTTGAAGAAGATGGAAAAAAAATAAATATTCTTGATAAAAAAATAGACGTTTTAAAACTAAGAAGTAAAATAGGTATGGTTTTCCAAAAACCTACGCCCTTTCCTATGAGTATTTTTGATAATGTAGCTTTTGGCTTAAGATTAAAGGGAATAAAAAATAAAACTGAACTTGAAGATAGAGTGGAAAAAGCTTTAAAAGATGCAGCTCTTTGGGATGAAGTGAAAGATGAACTTCATAAAAGTGCATATAGTTTATCTGGGGGGCAACAGCAAAGACTTTGTATAGCAAGAGCTATAGCTGTGGAACCCGAAGTTTTACTTTTAGATGAACCCACAAGTGCACTTGATCCTATTTCTACTGCAAAGATAGAAGAGCTTATTGTTGATTTAAAAGATAAACTAACTATACTTATTGTTACCCATAATATGCAACAGGCTGGTAGAGTTTCAGACTATACTGGATTTATGTATATGGGAAAACTTATAGAATTTAATAAAACTAAAGAAATGTTTATTTCTCCTAAAGAAAAATTAACGGAAAAATATATTACAGGAAGGTTTGGATAATATGGAGTTTTTTAAAAATTTTCTAAAAAGTTTATTAGATTTAAAATTTGAAAATTATATAACTTTAAAAATTTTGGGAATTTTACTTATTTTGGCATATATCTTGGATACCATTTTTGTACTATCTTTATGTTCTACTATAGAAAATTTTTTGGAAGCTTTGATTTTATTTATAATTTTTTATCCTATCAGTTTAGTAATAGTAAGAATTAATTTTGAGGCATTTTCTGCTTTAATAAAAATTGCGGAAAATACCTCAAAGATAAATGCTAAATTAGAAATTTTATGTAAAGATAAAAAAAAACTTGAAGATGAAAAATGCCTAAATACAAAATAGATACTTCCCTAGACACATTTATTAAAAAAACGCCCTTTGACTTTCAAGTTTATGAAAAATCTATTTATGAGCCCAAAAAAGAAGGAAATTTTCTTTTCATAAAACTTAGAAAAGTAAATATATCTACCTTAGAAGCTATTAGAACCCTTTCTAAAGTTTTAGAAATTCCCTTAAAGGAAATTGGTTTTGCAGGTTTAAAAGATAAATACGCTTATACTGAGCAATACTTAAGTTTTCCAAAAGAATTTGAAAATAAACTTAAATATAAAACTTTTTTAATAAAAGGGAATAAAAAATTTGAAACCTTTGAAAATAGTTTTAGCAAGAATCAAATTTTTGAACTTTACATAAAAGACTTTAAACAAAAAATTTTTTCTATAGAAAAAGTTGGATATATAGAAAAAAACTTATCTTTGGGAGATTTAAGGGGAAATAACTTTATTATTACCATAAAAAATTTAGATAAAGCTCTTTATAAAAGACTTTTAAAAAATATAAAAATTGTTAAAAAATATGGTTTTGCAAATTATTTTGGAGAGCAGCGCTTTGGAAGCTTGAAAGATAGAAACTCCTTTATTATTTTGGAAGCTTTAAAAGAAAATTATGAAAAAGCCCTATATATATATTTTATAGAAGGAAGAGATCCTTCTTTAAAAAAACTTTGGGGTAAATGGGAAAAGCTTTATGGAAAATTAAAATATTCTCTAGAAGACTTTGAAAAGGATGTTATTTTAGGATTAAAAAGAGGTTTATCTTTTAAAAAAGCTTTTCAAATATTTCCGAAAAATATAAAGCTTATGTTTTATTTTGCTTTTCAATCTTTTATATGGAATAAAGTTTTAAGTATATATATAAAAAGAAAATACAAAAGTGGAGAAGTAAAATTTATAACTTCCTTACCTTTAAGATTTTATTATGAAGTATATGATTATGATTATTTAAAAACTTTAGAAGTTCCTTATCTTGGATACAAACATAAAGTAAAAGATAAACTTTTAAAGGAAATATTGGAAAATATTTTAAAAACTTGGGGAATAACAAAAGAATTTTATGAAACTAAATTTTTTAATTTAAATATATTTACAGATGGTTTAAGAAAAGCAATAGTGGAAAAGGAAGTTTTGAAATTAAAAATTTTAAAAAGAGAAAGAAAAAAAGTAACTTTAAACTTCTTTTTACCTACTGGTAGTTATGCTACTATCCTTCTTAGAAAGCTCCTATTTTTAAAATAAAAACTATAAAAATTTTAAATTTCTTGACACTTAAAACTCATAATCCTAATTTAAGTTTGTAAATTTTCTTTTAGGAGGAAAAATATGAATGTAAGACCCCCTGTAGTAGCTGGTCAATTTTATCCAGCTGATCCAAATGAATTAATTGAGATGTTAAAAGAACTTACAGACCCTATACCTGAAGAAGAAAAAATAAAAGCAAAAGCAATAGTTGTTCCTCACGCCGGGTACATATATTCAGGAAGAGTTGCTGGAAAAACTTATTCTCGAGTAAAAATACCAAAAAAAATTATTTTACTTGGGCCAAATCATACTGGATATGGGCCGGCAATTTCCACTTATCCAGATGGAGCTTGGCTCACTCCTTTAGGAGAAGTTTTTGTTGATGATAATTTAACAAAAAAATTAACTGAAAGTAACATTTACGTTCCTGATTACACAGCTCACGTGTATGAACATTCTTTAGAAGTTCAACTTCCATTTCTACAATTTTTATCAAAAGAACCTTTTAAAATTGCACCCACAGTTTTTAAATTTATTTCCTTAGAAGATGCTCTTACTGCTGGAGATTATTTGGCTGGAGTTCTAAAAGATGAAGAAGACTACTTAATTGTTATTAGCACAGATTTTTCTCATTATGTTCCTCATGAAGTTGCAAAACAAAAAGATGCTCTTGCAATAGATAGAATCTTAAATGTAGATCCTGAAGGTTTATATAGGGTTGTTGTGGAAAATGATATATCTATGTGCGGAGTTGTACCAGCTACGGTAGCTCTTCAAGCTCTTAAGCATTTAGGTGTGTCTAAAAGTATTTTAGTGGATTATAAAACTTCTGGAGATGTAAGCGGCGATTATTCTTCAGTGGTAGGATACGCTGGTATTATTTTAGCTTAAAAGGGAGGATTTTTCCTCCCTTTGTTATTTTAAAGAAGATTTTGAAGAGAATTTAGGAATT
>JAMOTM010000076.1 GCA_027002265.1 Aquificota bacterium
TCTTTAATCTTTCTGCTCCTATAGTGAAATTTCTCCCACACTCTTTGCATAGATATCTTTGTTTTCCATCTCTTGATTTTCCATTTTTTACGCACCAGTTAGAACCACATTCAGGGCACCTATATTTGTGTGTATATTTTCTCGGTCTTCCTCTTCTTCCCATAATATATTATTTTATCATATCCTGATTGGAATACCCTTGTCTTTCCAAAAGGAATTGCAGCTATATATGAAATATTCTTTTCTCTTTGGAAAGGTGACAAACAATTTGAAACGTTGTTTTTCTAGGGGGGTTCTTAGTATTAGGTTTGTTATATAAGTACGTAAAAACGAAAGGTTATATATTATCCAATTGTTATTATTTACTGGTATTTTTTATATATACCTTAGTTTTACTTCGAGTTTAAATCTTTTTGAAGTTGATAACTTTCTTTTGCTAAGCACTTATTTACAGAACTTAGAAATTATCCATTTTTCCTAATCTTTTTTATTATATTAGTAGTAGATTTTCCTTCTACGTAAGGCATAATTACAACTCTTTTTGCAAATTCTCTACCTACGACTTCTTCTTCTTTATAATCTCCTCCTTTAACAATGATATCGGGTTTTATTTCTTTTATAATGTTATATGGAGTGTCTTCATCAAAGATAATAATTGCATCTACACATTCTAGGGCTTCTAAAACTTTGGCTCTATCTTCTACTGGATTTATAGGTCTGTCTTTTCCTTTTAATCTTTTTACACTTTCATCTGAATTTAAGCCAACTATTAAAATGTCTCCAAGTTTTTTAGCTTCCTTTAAATAAGTTACATGACCTGCATGTAAAATATCAAAGCAACCGTTGGTCCAAACAATGGTTTTGCCTTCTTCTTTCCATTTTTTTACTTTCTTTAAAAGATCTTTTAAAGAATATATCTTTGTATTTCCATTTAAATATTCTTCAAGCTCCTCAAGGTAAATAGGTGCTGTTCCTAATTTCCCTACGACGATAGAAGCAGCTATATTGGCAAGTTTGCAAGCTTTTTCTAAATCATAGCCAAGACTTAAAAAATTTGCTAAGGTTGCTACTACTGTATCTCCAGCTCCCGAAACATCATAAACTTCTTTTGGTTTTACATAAAAAGTTTTATAAGTACCATCTTTTTTTACTAAAGTCATTCCCTTTTCCGAGCGGGTAACTAAAACATTTTCAAAATTATATTTTTCTATAAGTTCCTTTGCAGCTTCTACAACATCTTTTTCCTCGTTTTTAACTTCTCTTCCTACCATATTTGAAATTTCATTTAAATTTGGAGTAATAATAAACGCACCTTTGTATTTCTCTAAATTTTTTTCTTTGGTATCTACAATTACTTTTATATTCTTTTCTTTACATATACTTATAATTTCTTTTACCAAAGTATCTGTACAAAATCCCTTTTTGTAATCCGAGAAAATAACTAAATTTATATTTTCTAAATTTAAAAATTTTTCTTTAATTTTTTCTACATCCTTATCTTCTAGAAAAGTGATTTTCTCAAAGTCTATTCTGAGAAGCTGTTGATTTGAGGCTATAACTCTTTGTTTTTCAATTGAAGTGTAATTATCTAAGATATAATGAAAAATATTTTTTTCATTTAAAAGGTCTAAAAGACGATAAAGTTTTTCATCTTTTCCAAATTTTGAAAAAAGAAAGCATCTATTTTTTAAAGAAATTATATTATTTGCAACGTTTGCAGCTCCACCAAGAACATCTTTTTTCTTATCTACATTAAGAACAGGAACGGGAGCTTCTGGAGAAATTCTTTTTACCTTTCCAAATAAATAGCTATCTAAAATTACATCCCCAAATATAGCTATCAAACTTTACCCCCAATTTAATTTTTCCCTAAGTCTTTTGAAAAAGTCTTCTTCAGGTTTTCTAAGTAAAAGTAAATCATATTCCGAGCGACTTATTTTAAGTTCATCTTTATATCTTATTTCCGTTCCTTCTTGTCCATCAAAAACTACTTTCGCAATTTCTTGAGGAGAATTATATTCAACTTTTAGATATTTATCTTTCTCTAAAGGCAGTATTAAAGGACGATTACTTAAAGTAAAAGGACATATGGGAGTTAATGCGCATACTGGCAAACTAGGATATATTAAAGGTCCACCAGCAGATAAATTATAAGCTGTTGAGCCTGTAGGAGAAGCTACAATAAGGCCATCTCCTCTTAAAGATGTTATTAAATCTTTATCAAAATATATTTTTAAATTTATCATTCTACTTAAACTATCTCTTCTTAATACAACTTCATTTATACAATAATGCTTTCCAATAAGACCTTTATTTCTATAGTGGAAAACTTTTAAAGTAGGTCTTTTTTCTAAAACATACTTTCCTTCAAAAATATTAATAAGTTCTGTTTCCATATTTTCCGTAGTAATTTCTACTAGAAAACCTAAAGTTCCCACATTTATACCTACTATTGGAACTTCTAAACTTATCAAATATCTTGCTGCATTTAAGAGAGTTCCATCTCCTCCTAAAATTAAAATTAAATCTACTTCTCCTTTTTTTGGAAATCCTTCAAAAAGGTTAACTTTATCTTTTAAGGATTTATTTAAAAAGTTATAGCTTACTAAATCTACAAGAACGTCCCTTTTTAAAGAAACCAAAAAAGAAACGAGTTTATTTATAACTTCTTTTGCATGTTGTTTTGTAGGATTTGTAATAATAGCTACTTTACTATAATTTTCTTTCATCTTTTCCTTCCACATATATAAATTCCCCAGCCTCACAAAGACGAGAATATAATCTATCGCCTAAGCTTGTGTCCTCTGAAGGATTATTATAACTTGAAAGTCTTTCTATTAAAGCTCTGGGAGATAAATTAGTTGTTATTAAAGTTAAAAGTTTATTGTTATATCTATAATCTAAGATTTCAAACAAAACATTTCTAACAAATTCTGTATCCCTTTCAGCTCCAACATCATCCAATACCAAAATGCTTTTTGTTTTTATATTTTGAAAATAAGCCTTAAATTCATCTTTATCTAAAAGTCTATTTTTTAATTCCTCTACAAATTCTCGAAATGAAATAAAATATCCACTTATTCCTTTCTCTTTTAAAAGATAATTTAAAAAAGCTATGCTCAGGTAAGTTTTTCCTACCCCTGTTTTTCCATATATATATAAAATATATTTTTCATACACCCAATTTTCTCTTACTACAAAAGGAAAGAAAGGATAGATAAGAGCATACTCTTTTAAAATTTCTAAAAATGCAAGCTGACTTAAGTTGTTAACTTTATAGGAAGAAAAACTTGCATTTTTATACTTTTTTGGAATGTTTAAAATTTGAACTCTATTTTTATAAAGCTTTTCATAAAAGCACTTACATCTATAATAATATTTTTTTTCCCTATCATAAATCCATTCAAGCCCTCCACAAATGGGACAAGTTTCGTCATTTTTTATTATTTTTACTTTAGATAAAATTTCCTCAAAAACCTTCTTTTCTATCATAATTAAATGAAACCTTTTTCTTTTTGATGTTTATAAAAATATGTTAAACTTAAAATAAATAAAGTTACACCAAAAACAATGAGAGTTTTTAAACTAACTACATGATAGTTTATCATAGAGGAAAAAATATTAAAAACAGAGAAAATAAAGACAAATCCTAAAATAATATAAGAAAAGTCCTTATCCTGAGATATCAAAATACCCCAAATCATAGATATATAACTAAATATAAAAAGTAAAAATATTTTAGGGTAAGAATAACCATAAATTTTAGCCTGATAAGAAGAAAGAAAAATAATAAGAATAATAAAAAATATAACTCCCTTTAAGGCCTTTAGAAAATTTATTCCTAAAGATTGAATAACAATATCTTCCTTATTTTTTTTTAAATCAGAAAAAAAGAAAGCAATAGAAAAATAAATAACTATAGGAAAAGTTATATATAAATATTTTTTGTAAACCTTGTAAAGTTCAGATGGATGTTTAGTATAGCTATCTATATGCCCCAGGTATTCTAAAAGCAAAATCAAAGCATTTATGCCTAAATAAAATATAAAAAACCAGTTTAAGTATCTTTTTAAATAATACTTTTCTAAAAGTTTAAAAAATCTTAACATTTTTCTTTAAAAACCTTTATTTTTGAAATTTTGTTTTGTTTCATATCTTCAACCTTAATTTTTATATTATCTATTTTTATTTCATCCCCTATCTTTGGAATTCTTCCTAAAATATTCATAATAAGCCCAGAGATAGTATCTATTTCCTTAGTAAATTCCAAGGGCAGTTTTACTTTAAAAAATCTTTGGAAAGTTTCTATAGGTAAACTTGGATCCACTAAAAACTCATTTTTCGAAATTTGTTTAATTTCATCAACTTCATAATACTTTTCTTCAATAAGAGAGTTTAAAATATCTTTTAAAGTTACAAGACCTGCTAAATTCCCATATTCATTTATAATAAGAGCAAGTTGTTTTCTCTCTTTTTGCATCTCTTCTAAAACTTGACCAGTTTTTTTAAATTCTGGAATATAAAGGGGTTTTTCTAAAAGTTTTAAAATATCTTCCTTTTTTATATTTTCCTCGCCCTTTTCCAAATAAGTAGGTATAAATCTTTTTTTGCTTAAAATCCCCAAAATTTCATCTAAATCGCCTTTATAAATTGGAATATGGTTATATGGAGAATTTATTATTTTTTCTATAATGATTTTAAGGTCATCTTCTATATCTATAGCATATATATCCCCTCTTGGAACCATAAGGTTTTTTATGGGCATATCATT
This sequence comes from Aquificota bacterium, assembly GCA_027002265.1. Taxonomy (GTDB): domain Bacteria; phylum Aquificota; class Aquificia; order Desulfurobacteriales; family DQVG01; genus DQVG01. The sequence continues at coordinate 4,772 of JAMOTM010000076.1, forward strand.
TATATATAAAGCTTTCTCTATAAGGCCAACTTCTCTATCTTTAAAATATCCACCCTCCTTTGCTTCCTTTAAAAGCTCTAAAAATTCCTCTTCCGAAAGGCTCTTTATATTTCCATATAAAGAAATTCCCAAAAGACCTACAATTTTTTGAGCTATAAAAACTAAAATCTTTCTAAAGGGAGAAAAAAGTTTTATTAAAAAATCTAAAATAGGGGCTATTTTTAAAGCTAGTTTATCTGAAAGTTTTATAGCTATAGTTTTTGGTGTAACTTCTCCAAAAATAAGAAGTAAAAGAGCAATTATAAAAACAGAAAACTTTAAATACTTTTCTCCAAAATAATTTAAAATTATCGTTGTACCTAAAGCAGATATACTAATATTTACAAATTCATTTCCCAATAAAATAGTTGCTATAACATCAGCCGGATTTTTAAAAAATTTTAAAAGAATTTGAGCTTCTTTTTTATCTTTGTAACTTTCTAGTTTTACTGGATTTACACTAAAAATTGCAGTTTCTGAAGCTGAGAAAAAAGCAGATAAGAAGAATAAAAATATAAAAATAACTATTTTTATATCCATATTTTTATATAGCTCCTTAAATGATTTATGATCTATTTAAAATAAGATCTTCTAACTTAAAAAGAAAACTGTACATGGTGTCCTTAAAATCATCTGCATACTCTTTTGCAAGTTTTAAAATAGTTTTTTTATCTTGGATGGAAGAAGAAGAGAAATAGTTATAGGTATTGTCCAAAATATTTTTTATAATCTCTGGTGTAACTTCCCAATGGTATTGAAGACCAATTACTTTATCGTGGTTGTAAGAAAAAGCTTGATTTTCACAAAATTCACTTCTTGCACATCTTAAAGCATTTTTTGGAATTTCAAAAGTATCTTCATGATAATGAAAAGCCATTTTACTTTTAACTTTTACAAATTGACGAAAAGGATAAGAAAGTTGAGCTTGGGAAGTAAAATATATTGGGAAAAAGCCAATTTCTTTCACAGGATTTTTTTTTACTTTTGCTCCAAGAATATGAGCTAAAAGCTGGGCTCCTAAACATATTCCAAGAAGATAAGTTTTTGTTTTTAAAGCTTCTTTTAAATACTCTTTTTCAAAACTTAGAAAAGGATATTTTTTATCATCATAAATACTCATAGGTCCGCCCATAATAACCAAAAGATCAAAAATTTCGGGTTTTGGTGGTTTTTCATTTTCATAAAGTTTAATTTTGAAAAAATCGTGACCTCTATCTTTTGCCCACATTTCAATAAAACCAGGCTCTTCAAAAGGAACTTGCATCAAACATCCTATTATCATCTTAATCTCCCTTTAAATTTTTTTAGTTTTAGTGCTTAGATTTTTTTAATTCTTTTTCTATTTCTAAAATTTTATTTCTAAGATGAGCATAATTTAAAGCTTCTTCTGGGAAAAGAATAACTTTTGTTTTTAAATCTAAATTAAAGTTCTTTTTTATAAAAAACTTTAAACTTTCTACAAAGTTAAAATCTTCATCTAACTTTTCCCTTTCCCTTAATTTTATAATTCCAAATTCATCATCTCCCAAACGAGCTATATGGAAAAAATTAAAATTTTTTTGTAAAGAAGATATAAGTTTTTCAAGAAGCTCATCTACGAAATCTTCTCCGTATTTTCTGTTTAACTCCAAAGTATTTTTTAAATCAAATAAAATAACAAAAAATTTTCTATTTTGATTTACTAAAAATCTTAAAACCTCAAAAAATTTTCTTCGTATAAAAGCCTTGGAGATAATATCCCTTTCAAAATATTCCATTTTTATTTTTTGAATTTTTTCTGGGACAAAGCTTGAAAAAGTTAAGTTTTTAATAAATTCATAGTATTTTTCCAAAATAGGAATAATTTTTTCGACAAGCTTAGGATCTAGTTTTGTTCCTGAAAGATCTTTTAATATCTTTATAGCTTCTTCAAAACTTAAAGATTTACGATAACTTCTTTGAGAAGTTAAGGCATCAAAAATATCTACAATAGATAAAATTCGCGCCCCTAAAGGAATTTCTTCCCCTTTTAAACCTTTTGGGTATCCTGTACCATCATAATTTTCATGATGATATAAAACTATATCCTTTACTTTTTCTAAGTTAGGTACATTTTTTATAAGTTCATAAGATAAAATTGGATGGTACTTTATAATTTCGTATTCATAATCTGTAAGTTTTCCAGGTTTCAATAAAATGCTATCTGGAATTCCAATTTTCCCAATGTCATGAAAAAGTCCTGCTATATAAAGCTCTCTTCCAAAGTCTTTATTAAATAAAATTTCTCCTATTTTTTGAGCATATAAAGCCACTCTTAAAGAATGTCCTTTGGTATATGGATCTCTTGCTTCAATAAATTTAAGTAAAGATAAAATTAAGTCTTCTTCGAAGGGAGATATTATAGATTTATTTTCTTTATGATATATAAGATGCAATATTAAACTTAAAAAAAGTAAAATAGCTTCAAAAAATCTTTTTATATCATCTTTAAAAATGGAAATATCTTCCTTTAGAGCAAATAGTCCAAAAGCTTCTAAATTTTCCTTAAAAGGAATTTTCATTAAAATTACAGACTTATAAGTAGTATCAATAAAACTACTTTTTTTCGGATTTTCTGGTAAAGTAAGCTTTGTATTAAAATCCATAAAGCAGGTTTTAAAATTTTTTATAAAATCTCTTAGAAAAATCCCATTTATTTTTATACTTTCTAAAACACACTTCCAAATATTTTGATCTTCAAAAAGAAAAGTACGTTTTTTAAAGTAATAAGTCCCTAAAGAAAATTTTGGTAAATATAAAATAGCAAAATCTAAAGAAAATAGTTTTGAAAATTCTTTAAATATTTCTATAAACCACTCATATAAATTACTTTTTGTAGGAGCAGATAAACTTTTAAAAAGATTTATTTGCCTTTTTAAAAAGTCATTATATCTTCTTAATTTTGTAGAAAGATATTGAATTTTCAGAACCTGAGAAATTACTTTTGCAAGTTTTACAGCTAATTTTCCATCTTCCTCTGTAAACTTTTTATTTCCTAAAGAGGCAATGGCTAAGTTTCCAAAATAAAAATCTTCATCCTTAATTAAAGAAAGTAAAAGAGATTTAATTCCTCTTTCTTTATAGTAATCAATTCCATAAGGAAAGTTTTGATAGTCATTTATAATTACAAACTCTTGATTTTTATCTTTTAAATAGTACTTTTGAATTCTCTCTATATCTACTTTTCCTTGTTCTGGCTTAAACTGAAGCTTTTCAGCTTTAGAGTTATAAAAGCGATAAACAATATATTTACCTTCCTCTATAAACCCAAGTCCACAAACATCTGCTTCAAAAAGCTCAGATATTTTATCTAAAATATTTCTCCAGTTGTCTTTTTTGTACACCTTTTTAAAAATGTCATCTAGAATATCTAAAAAAAGATTTAACCTTTGCATAACTTACACTTCCGCCTGTTTAAAGCTCTTTTATTGATTGCTTTTTAAAACTTCTAAAAATCAAAATTTCATATACATCATATTTTTACTATTTAATAGACTATTTTTCCTCAATAATATAATAAAGATTAGTATCTACCTTTTTTCCATTAACAATTAAAGATATAGAACCATCTTGTCTTCTTTCAAAACGAATATTCCCACTATATACTTTTACAGGTTTAGTAGAAAAAGGAGTATACAGATAAACCACTCTATTTAAACCTACAATGTCTGCTGTTATACCTCTAACTTTATGTTGAACCACTGGAGAATTTATAAGCATAAGAAGCAGTAAAAATATAACTAATGCAACCACTACCGGTAAAAATCTACCCATAACTTACCCCTTTTTATTTTTCTAATTTTTCTTCTAAAGCTTTTTCATAAATTTCTTTTAAGGAATTTATATCAGCTTTAAAAATAAGTTCATGATTGTAATGAATAATAGCTTCCTTTCCTTTTATTTTTCCTAAAACTTCAAAAGGCACTGCATGTTTATAAGCTAAATTTAAAACTTTATTTACATTTTCTGGTTTTACTTCAATTAAAATTAAACTTTGATCTTCTCCAAAGAATAAAAAGTCCGGGCGAATATCTGAATTTAAGTTAATTTCAAAACCTTTTTCTTTTGTAAAGGTATCTCCAAAAGCCATTTCACAAAGAGCTGTAAATATTCCGCCTTCGCTTACATCATGGGCACTTTCCAAAAGTTTTTCCTCATGTAGTTTTAAAACAAAGTCTTGAAGTCTTTTCTCAAAATCCAAATCTATTTTTGGCTTTCCACTATAAGTTTTTGCTATAAGTTTTTGATATTCAGAGCCGGCTATATTTCCTTCCGGAAGGCCAAGTAAAATAATATAGTTTCCTTCTTTTTTAAAGCTTTTAGTAAGTCTATGTTCTACATTGTCTAAAACTCCAACACATACCACTAAAGGAGTAGGAAATATTGCTCTTTTTCCAGAATATTCCCTTAAAGGATGCTCGGCTTTTTCCTCCTTAGTTTCATTATAAAATGAAACATTTCCACTAACTACTGGAGTTTGAAGAATTTTACAACTTTCTGCCATACCATCTGTTGCCTTTACAAATTGATACATAATTTCTGGATCTTCTGGGGAAGCAAAGTTTAAACAATTTGTTATAGCAAGTGGCTTAGCCCCAGAACACACTACATTTCTTGCAGCCTCTGCAACGGCTATTTTTCCTCCTTCGTAAGGATCTAAAAATACATATCTTGAGTTGCAGTCGGCACTTATAGCCACTCCTTTTTGAGAAGTAATAAACTCTATATCCTTATTTCCTAAATTTTTTGGAAATTTAATTCTAAGAACTGCGGCATCTGAACCGGGATATACCACGGTATTTATTTGAACCATATGATCATATTGCTCATAAATCCATCTTTTGCTTGCAATGGTAGGAGAAGAAAGAAGTTTTTTAGCAACTTTCTCAAATTTCTTTTTAATTTCCTTTAAAAGAAGTTTCTCATATTCTTTTTCTCCAAGAGTTTCTAAAATTGCTTTTGGATCGTCTTCAAGGTAGTATTTATCTATAGAAAATACATCTAAATTTTGAACTTTATCTAAATATTTAGGTTTTTTTATAGGTCTAAAATATACTGGAGCGGCTTCGGTTAAAATATCTACAGGTAAATCACAAACTTTTTCTCCTTTAAAATAGCAAATAAATCTTGGTTCTTTTATGATTTCTCCAATAACAACAGCTTCTAAACCATATTTTTTAAAAATTTCTTCTATTTCTTTTTCTTTTCCGGGTTTTGCAATGACAAGCATTCTTTCTTGAGATTCAGAAAGAAGTAGTTCATAAGGTGTCATATTTTCTTCTCTTGTTGGAACTTTATCAAGTTCAAGTTTTATTCCAACTCCTCCTCTTGAAGCCATTTCCACAGAGGAAGAAGTTAATCCCGCAGCTCCCATATCTTGAATAGCTAAAATACAATCTTTTTCCATAGCTTCTAAAGTAGCTTCCATTAATAATTTTTCAATAAAAGGATCTCCAATTTGTACATTTACTTTTTTAGAAGCTTCTCCTTCTTTATCAAATTCTTCAGAAGCCATTACGGCGCCTTTAATCCCATCTCTTCCAGTTTTATTTCCAACATATAAAACCTTATTTCCTACTCCGGAGGCTCTAGCATAAAATATTTTGTCTTTTAGAGCGTATCCTAAACAAAATGCATTTACAAGCGGATTAGTTTGATAACAAAAATCAAAATATGTATCTCCAGCTACGGTTGGAAGTCCAAGGCAATTTCCATAATGGGAAATTCCGGAAACAACACCTTTTACTATATATTTCATTTTTTTTCTTTGAACTTCATCTTCCACAAATTCTTTTTCTATTTCTCCAAAACGAAGACTATCTGCAAGAGCAACTGGCCTTGCTCCCATGGTAAACACATCTCTAACAATTCCACCTACTCCAGTAGCAGCTCCATGGAAAGGTTCTATGAAAGAAGGATGATTATGACTTTCTACTTTAAATACAGCACAAATTCCTTTTTTTTCATCTATTAAAATTACTCCCGCATTTTCCCCAGGACCTTGAACTACCCAAGGTGCATAAGTGGGAAATTTCTTTAGATGAAGACGAGAAGATTTGTATGAACAATGCTCACTCCACATAGCACTAAATACGCCTAGCTCTACTAAATTTGGTTCTCTACCAAGAAGCTCAACTGCCTTTTTATATTCTTCTAAGGGAAGATGCTCTTCTATTATTTTTTTATCCATAGCGACCCTCTTTTTATTTAAATTTAAATAAGGTAAAACTGGATACATAAAATTTTTGGGAAATTGTATAAAAATCAAACATAAAATATTTTAAAATTATAACTTAACTCCTCCATACTTAGTTATAAGAATATCCTCTTCAAGTCTTACCCCTCCAAGACCTTCTATATAAAGACCTGGTTCTATAGTAATTATCATATTTTCTTCTAAAATTTCATCACTTTTTACAGATATTCTTGGTTTTTCATGAACATAAACTCCAATACCATGACCCAAGGAATGAAGGTAAAATTCTTCATACCCATATTTTTTAAAAATATTTCTTACCAAACTATCAAGTTCCTTTACCTTCATATTTGGCTTTATAGCTTTAATTGCTTCCTCTTGAGCTTCTTTTACTATTTCATATATTTTCTTTATATCATAGGGTGCATCTTTTTTTATGTAGGTTTTTGTTAAATCGCTTACATAATTTTTATATCTACATCCAGTATCTATCAAACAAAGATAAGTTGGTTTAGAAAAAGAAGTATGATAGTGGGGAATAGAAGCATTTTTATCTGCAGCTACAATGGTTTCAAATCCTTCTCCTAAAGCTCCTTTTTCATAATATTTTTTTAGTATTTGAGTGCGAATTTCATATTCAGTTAAATTAAAAATATCTTTTTCAATTTCTTTAAAAACATCTTTGGTTATCTTTACAGCTTGAGAAATTCTTACAATTTCCTCATACGTTTTTATTTTTCTAATATCTTCAAAAAAATCTTCTGAATGAAAAATCTCTAGATCAAAGTTTTTAAGAAATTCTAAAAGAGAAATCTTTTCCTTTTTTGGATCTAGGTATATAGATTTAATACTATTTTCCTTTATTAATTTTTCTATGGTTTCCTTCCCCTTATACTCTATAAATTCAATTTCCTTTAAATTTTTTGCATACCCTCTGTATCTACCATCTGTAGAAAAAATGATTTTTTCTGGAAGTACAAATAGAAATCCAAAGGATACTTGTACTTCGGTAAGATATAAGATGTCATAAATATTTGTAGAAATAAAAGTAGGTATATCCTTTTTTTTAAGAAAACCAAAAACTCTTTCTACTTTTTCTTTCACGTTTTTGCTCCTTTTAGATATTACTTTATGTTATTTAATTTCAATAGTTTAAACCATAGAAGATCACAAAGATGAGGAAACTAGCTTTTTATATATGCTGCTTAAAATAGGTTTATAAGCTACAGATAACGGAACTGAAATTAGAAGCCCTAAAAAGCCTCCATATTGTGTTCCAATTAAAATAGCAAATAAAGCTATAACCGGATGAACTCCTACATTTCGACTTATAATTATAGGTGATATTAAGTTTTCTAGTAGAACTTCTGAAAAAAATACAATGCAAACTCCTATAATTTTATCTATGGAACCATCTGCCAAAGCTACAAGCATAGCCGATATAAATCCACTCCAAAAACCTAAAAAGGGAACTAAATTGAAAATTCCTGAAATAACACCTATCATTAAAGCATACTTTAGACCAACAATACTTAGGCCAATTCCTATGTAAATTCCTACAAGTAAAGCTATTAATACTTGTCCTTTTATATATCCATTTATGCTATCAATAATATCTGTAACAAGCTCTTCAATTGAAGCTCGAAATTTTCTTGGAACAGCTTTTAAAAGCTTTGGCAAAATATACTCCCCATCTTTAATAAAATAGTACGTTACTAAAGGAACTATAGCCAAATTTACTACTACAGATATTACGGATTTAACACCTTTAAAAAAACTAGAAAAAATATAAAGATTAGGTTCTTTTATCAAGTTCTTTAAATTGTTTATAACCTGAGATATAAGGAACTCTTTATTTATTATTATCTTAATTTTAGAGCCAAAATATTTTTGAATATATGCAAAATAATCATTTAACTTTTGGAAAATTTTGGGTAAAAAGTTAAGAAAATCTAAGAATTGGGAATAAAAGGCCGGGATAATTACAGCAAAAACTAAAGTTACTATAGCTATAATAAGAAATACAATTATTATAGAAGCTAAAGGAGCAGGAATTTTAAGTCTTCTTAAAAAATCATAAAGAGGATGAAAGAAAATAGCTAAAAAGGCTGAAATTACAAAAGGTGTACTAATATCTGAAAACTTAAAAATTAAAAATATGGTTAAAGTTAAAAGGAAAAAAAGAATAATTTCCGGTAAAAAAAGTAATAAATAATTTTTAGATTCTCTCCGTTTTAAATCCAATTTATTTTTCTCCTTCTTTGCAGTAAATTTCTTTGCAATATAAAGAGGGTAATTTTAAAAATACCTCAAGACCAATTGGATTTTTTATACCCCCTAAAAAGGAAGCTAAATGAAGATGCAAACATTTTACTCCAAAAAAATTTTTTATACCTCCTATTCCACTTTCTAATAAAACTTTTTTTTCTTTTTCTTTTAAAAGAGTAAATTCTTTTTCAAAATATAATTTTATAATTTTTTCCCGGAGTTCTTTTTCCTCTTTATGAGCTTTTATGTATTTTTCTAAAAATTCTTTATCTGTTTTTAATCTTTTTTCAAATTCCTTTATAAGACCTTTCTCTTCAAGATGAGAAACTTTTTCCAAAAGATAAGGACAAATTAGCCAAAATACATTTGGCATAGGATGACCTTTAAAGATTGGAGGAGATAAAATAACTTGGGTATATCCATATGGACATAACTTTATCTTATTTAAATAATAAAAAGTTTTATCCTTTTTTTGAATTTTGTAAAGCATCTTTCTCCTCATATTTTTCTGTATATTTACAATTTGGATAATTTAAACATCCTAAAAATTTCCCATATTTACCTTCTCTTATTACTAAATACGAGCCACACTTGGGGCATTTTTTTACTATCTTATCTTTGTATAAAAGGGCTACTTTGGCCTGTTTTAAAAGCTTTTCAAAGGAATATTTTTCATTTCCAAAATAAAATTCTTTTAAAACTTGAATATGATTTTTTTCACCTTCTTCAATTTTATCTAAATCCTCTTCAACTTCAGCAGTAAAGTAAGGATTTATAATATCTTCAAAATGTTTAATTAAAATATCATTTACTTTTACTCCAAGCTCAGTTGGAATTAGGCTTTTTTTCTTTTTTTCTACGTAGCCTCTTTTTAATATATTTGAAATTATAGTAGCATATGTTGAAGGTCTTCCAACTCCATACTTTTCTAAAGTTTTTACTAAGCTTCCTTCTGTATATCTTTCAGGAGGCGTAGTATGAGTTTCCCTAGCTAAAAGTTTATTAAATTCTAACTTTTCTCCCTCTTCAAAAGGTGTTAATATGCTTTTATCATCTTCTTCTTTTAGAACTTTTAAAAATCCATCAAATTTTAGAGTTTTTTGAGAAGTTACAAATTCAGCATTTTTTACTTTTGCAAAAATTTTTTGTTTTTCAAAAATAGCATCTTTCATTTGACAAGCTACAAAACGTTCCCAAATAAGTTTATATAAAAGATATTCTTCTTTTGAAAGATAAGGTTTTACCTTTTCGGGTGTTAAATAAACATTTGTAGGCCTTATACACTCGTGAGCATCTTGAATCTTTCCCTTTTGTTTTTTTTCATAAGTTCTTTTTTTAGAAGGAAGATAACTTTCTCCAAAATTTTCTTTTATAAAATTTCGAGCTTCTTTTATAGCTTTTTCTGCTATTCTAAAAGAATCTGTTCTCATGTAAGTAATGAGCCCGACTCTTTCTTTTCCAATATCTTTACCTTCATACAAACTTTGAGCTATTTTCATAGTTTTTTCTGGAGAAAAATTAAATTTTTTTGCAGCTTCCATTTGTAATGTAGAAGTTATAAAAGGAGGAGGAGGAGATTTTTTTTCTTCTTTTTTTTCTATTTTTTCTATAAAACCTTCTATAGGAGTTTTTACTAAAATATCCTCAAGTTCTAAAGTTAAACTATCTTTTACCTTAGATTTTCTTTTTTTTACCTCATAAGAAAAAGTTTCTCCATATAAATCCTTTAAGACTTCAAATACCTTTTCTTTAGTCTTTAAACTTTTTTTGTTTATAGATTTTCCTTTATATTTCTTAAGTTCAAATTCTATTTCTTTATTGTCTTTATTCAAATATGCAAATATCTTATAGTATCTTTCTGGAACAAAATTTTCAATTTCCTTTTCCCGTTCAACAATAAGCCTTAATGCTACACTTTGAACTCTTCCTGCAGATAAAGCTTTTAAATAATATTTTGAAATTAAAGGAGATATCGTATATCCTACAATTCTATCTAAAATTCTTCGTGCAAATTGAGCATATACTTTGTTAATATCAATCTTATCCTTATTTTCTATAGCTTTTAAAATAGCTTCTTTCGTAATTTCATGAAAACGTATTCTATATATATTTTTATTTATAGGAAATAAAATATTATAAAGATGATAAGCTATAGATTCCCCCTCTCGATCCGGATCAGAAGCAAGAAGAATTTCATCAACCTCCCTTGCAAGCTTTTTTAACTCTTTTATTACTTTTCCTTTCCCCTTCATAATCTCAAATTTAGGTTTAAAGTCATTCTTAATATCTACGCCAAACTCATGTTCAGGAAGATCTATCACATGGCCCAAAGAAGCTTTAACTATATAGTTTTTCGGTAAAAACTTAGATAAAGTTTTTGCCTTAGAAGGAGATTCCACAATAATAAGAACTTTCTTCATAAAAAACCCCCAAAGAAAAAAGGAAGATTACCTGAAAAGTAAGTAGTTAAAAGATTATACAAAAAGAAAGAATGCTTAGGAAAAAAAGTAGATTTAAAACCTGTTTAAATAGATAAAGATTAACATTGTAATCTGTCTAGAAAAGCAGGCATTTCAAACAGCAGAGATTTATGGTACCTTGAATTTAAAATTTTAAGATTAATTAGGAAGCTATTTTACCTTAATTTAGGGTTTATCCACAAGTAGTTGCAATCCCGCTTAGAAAAGCAGGCATTTCAAGTCACTATATAGACTTCGATTTATTCAAGGTGGGAGTGAGACCAGCACTCCCAATTGAAGTCAGATATCAAATTAAAGAAGATTCTTATCAGTTGCAATCCCGCCTAGCAAAGCAGGCATTTCAAGAGGATTGTTAATCGAAGGATTTATCAAAATGTTGGAAAGAGGGGAAAGGTAACTCCCCTCTTTTTTTTTGGTTGCAATCCCGCCTAGAAAAGCAGGCATTTCAAGTGAAGTGAGCTAGCCATTGGGATACAATGGCTACAAATATTGTATTTTTTGAATATAAGTAAAAATTGGCTTAAAATTGTAAAAACAGTAGCTAATAATAATATTACTATTTGTTTATTTTGTCTTACATATATACGTAATACTTAATATGCATTTATTTTCAAATAATTACACTACTATAAAAATAATAGCAATTGAAAATTACTTTTGATTATCTAATAAAAATGATTTTCTAATTTCTTCCAATACTTAGAGCATGTTTTTTAAGGTAAAAATTTCACTTTTTACTATTTAGTGTTTTTGTTTTACCTTAGTATTATCCATATTCAACCTTTAATAGACCTTAACTTTTAGTTTATTATAACAAAGTTTTTATATCTTTATTGGATTTATGTATCCATGCGTTTAAATTTTTAAAATTGTAATTTATTGATTTCCAAAAACTTAGAAGATTAGAAATTTTTTTTAGAGATAGCTTCTTGACTGGAAAAAATTCCAAATATATATTCAAAGTAAATTTTAAACTTTAA
>JAMOTM010000077.1 GCA_027002265.1 Aquificota bacterium
AATTTCTCATTGCTATCCTTTTGAATTTTTAATTTTCCATTTAGTTAAATTTGCAGATGTAGAATAACTTAAATATTTAAAATTTATATTTGGAATTAAAAGTAAACCAATTAAACCATAAATGAAAAATGCGTTTTTTCTATCAAAATCTGCTTTTGTGGGATTAATATTAACTGAGAAAGTAGAATAAAAAAGTTTTAAAGTTTGATATAAATTTCTAATACCTCCACCAACTCCAAGATTCAATAGTATTCCAGCTTGAGAAATAGATATTAAAAGAGTAAGTATTGTTGAAAAAAATAATAATTTTTTCATTTTAACCCTTCCAATATTTCAAAATTATTTTTCTTTCACCGCATGAAAAAGAAAACTAAGTAAGGTTGTAGCATAAGCCCCTTTAGGAAGTTCAAAGTATAACTTTAAGGTATTTTCATCTAAATATGTATATTTAAAATTTTCTGGCTTTACAATGGTTTGGCGTTTAAAGTATTTTTTATGAAAATTATCATAAAGTTCTAAAAATGCTGGAATTTTTAGTTTTTCTTCCAAAGGGAAATAGAGTTTTCCTATTTTTGAATGAAGATACGCTTTTTTTAAATAATTTTCTTTTATAAGTTTAGATAGTTTTTTATTAAATTCTAAAGCATATAAAATACTATATTGCATTTCTATTTCAGATTTTGGAATAAGATTTATATTTAAATTTTCTTTTTTATAAGCTTCCAAAATTTTGCAATACCACTTTTTTATTTTTAATTTTCTGTTATTTAAAATTTTTTCAAAAACTTTTTTTATATCTCCTTTTTCTAAGTCAGGTATAAAAAAGGTTTTTTCCTTATAAGCTAAGAATCTTTGTTTTCCATAATAGTTTGCAAAACCAAAGTTTAAAACAATATTTTTTCTTTCTTCAAAATTTCTTTTTTCCTGAGAATTTAAATTTCTGACAATAATTTCAAAATAATTTGATTTCAAATCTTTTGGAGATAAACTTTTATTTAGGTATCCTATGAATCTAAGAGCATAATTTTTTGTTTTTATATCTTTATATTTATCTTTCGGTATAGTTATATACTGATAGGTTATTGCATTTTTATCTTTTAAACCACATCTACCAATTTTATCTATAGATACTTTTAATTTTTTTGAAATATCTTCTAAAGCATCTAAAGTGTTTGTTCCTTGTTTTTTTAAAAGAGCTAAAACATATTTTCCTTTTTTTTCTGGTTTTATAGACAGCTTTTCCTTAACTATAAAGTCTGAATATTTTCTTTTTATATTCGCCATGATTGACTCCTAGAAGAAAATTTTTTTATAATTTTAAAATCAAAAAGCATATTTCGTTTTATTTATTTAAATATAAATTATGTAGGTATAATTAAGATGAAAGTACAAAGATTTTTAAAAATTTTTTTAAACTTATTTATTTTATTTCCTATTATTAATATTGCATATTCAGAAAATTATGTTCTTGTTTCTGCAGCTGCAAGTTTAAGAGATGTTTTTAAAAAACTAAAAAAGGATTTTGAAAAGGTATACAAAGGATGCTATATTGTAATTAACAGCGGGGCTTCGGGATCTTTAGCTATTCAAATAAAAAATGGTGCTCCAGCAGATATCTTTATTAGTGCTTCAAAACGATGGGCAGATTATGTAGATCATCTAGGTTTAAGCTTACAGAAAAAAACTTTTCTTTCAAACTCATTAGCACTTGTAACTTATAAAGATTCACCTTACTCTTCTTTCTCCGATATATATAAAGCTAAAAATATAGTTGTAGGAAATTATAAATTTGCCCCCTTTGGAGAATATACAAATGAAGCTTTGAAAAATTTAAAGATATTAGAAAAATTAAAAGACAAATTTGTTTATGCAAATAGTGTAAATCAAGCTTTGTTTTACCTACTAAGCAAAGAGGTTGATTTTGGAATTATTTATTATACAGATTTTCTAAAATATAAAGATAGACTAAAACTTATATATGTTTTCCCAAATAAACTTCACAGGAAAATAAATTATTATGCAATTTTACTAAAACATGCAAAAGGAAATACATGTGCTTATAAGTTTTATAATTATTTGTTTTCGCCATATGCAAAATATATATTTGAAAATTATGGTTTTAACGTAACATTTCTAAAGTAGATTTTAACTTTTTAAAATTCTCTTCAAAATTCTCTTTAAAAAATAGGGAAATTCCTGCGATACTATCTAAGTCATATTTTTGTCTTCTGTAATTTTGAAAAATTTTTATAATTTCACCTATATTTTTTAGAGTTATACCTCCTAAAGCTACAATAGGGATAGAAATTTTACTTAAAACTTCTTTTAATTTTTCTGGACCAACTATAGGATCATGATCTAATTTTGATATAGGTTTATATATAGGACCAAAGCCAATATAAGATAAATGATAATTTTTATATAAATTTTGAGCCATTTCAATTTCTTTATCATTATGTGTTGAAAGACCAAAAAGAAGATTATTTTGTTTTAAAAAACTTAAAAGAGCTTTATCCTCTTTTAGATTAAAATCCTTTTGCCCCAAATGTAAACCGTGGATATAAAAGCCTTCTTTAAAAATATCCTTAATATAATTCTTATAATCATTTAGGATAATTATCAATTTTCCATTTTCTTTATAAAGAAGAGAGGATATTATTTCAAAATCTTTTAAAATTTGCTTAAGATTCCTATTTTTAAATCTGTATTGAAATATAGGAATATTATATTCTAAACATAAAAAAATAGCTTTTTTTAAATCATCCGTGGATTTGAAAAACTTATCATCTGTTATGGCATAAAGTTTAGGATACATATTTCCCCCTTTGTTATAATAGTTTATAGTGTTCTTATTTAACTAATTATCTAGGAGGTAAAAAAATGGAAGAAGAAGTCTACCCTAAAAATTATATACGTAGATTTGATATTTTTGCAGAATATAATCGCCTTCAAGCTTTAAATAAATACAAATATTCCGAAGATGATGCTAAAGCTTATGGCATAGCTATTGCAAAAGTAGTAGCTGGTAGAAAATTTAGAAAACTATTTAAAACTTCCCATTTATCAAAATCTACTTTATCTTCTTCTGAATTGGAAAACTCTCAAAATAATAAATGGTGGAGAAAATTTGGAAGTTCTAAAGAATTTGATAAAGAAATTATAGATCGAATGGGAAGAGATTTTTATGAGAAAGTTTTTTCTCCGGCTGTACAGGAAGCTTACAAAAAAGGTTTAAAATATATTCAAATTAGAGATACTTTAAGAGAAGAGTGGAATAAAAAAGTAAAGATAAAATCTTAAACGAGAAAATATTATTTAATTTTTAAGAAAACTTGACATAAAATCAAATATAAATATAATTAATCTTGCAGGGGTGGTGGGCGTAGCTCAGCTGGTTAGAGCGAGGGACTGTGGATCCCTAGGTCGCCGGTTCAAGTCCGGTCGCCCACCCCATTTAAATATGCGGGTGTGGCGGAATTGGCAGACGCGCAGGACTTAGGATCCTGTGGCCGTTAAGGCCGTCCGGGTTCGAATCCCGGCACCCGCACCAAAGAAAAAGACGATGCGGGCGTAGCTCAGTTGGTGGAGCGTCTCCTTGCCAAGGAGAAGGTCGCGGGTTCGAGTCCCGTCGCCCGCTCCATTTAAATGAGGCGGCGTAGCCAAGCGGCTAAGGCAGGGGACTGCAAATCCCTTATTCGGCGGTTCGAATCCGCCCGCCGCCTCCAAAATTTAAAAATTTGGGCGACCGGTAATCTTGACAAAAAGTAAAAGATAAATATAATAAAAACCGAACAGATGTGGGC
The DNA here is from genome assembly GCA_027002265.1 of Aquificota bacterium. Lineage (GTDB taxonomy): Bacteria > Aquificota > Aquificia > Desulfurobacteriales > DQVG01 > DQVG01. The sequence goes on from JAMOTM010000077.1 coordinate 3,804, forward strand.
CCGTAGCTCAGCTGGATAGAGCAGGGGACTTCTAATCCCCAGGTCGGGGGTTCGAATCCCTCCGGGCCCGCCACTTTTAGCCCGGGTGGCGGAATTGGCAGACGCGCCGGACTTAAAATCCGGTGGCCTTATGGCCGTGCGGGTTCGAATCCCGCCCCGGGCACCACTAAATCATTTAAGTACTTCCTCCCTATTTTTAACTTTTAAATTCCTTTAATTATCCTATTATCGCAATCTCTAATCCTATAATTACCAAAATGTAATATAATATCTTAAAATTTTTTATTTCTTCTTAATCTAAAAAAATTTTTTGGAGAGAAAATGGTTAGATTTAATTTAAAACTTCTAATTTTAGATGTGGATGGAGTTTTAACTAATGGATTAATTGTTTTTGATAATGAAGATAACGAATATAAAGCTTTTAACGTTAAAGATGGACTTGCAATTCGAGTTCTTTCTGAAACTAAAGTTTTAAAATTTGCAATTATTACAGGTAGAAAATCTAAAATAGTGGAAAAACGTGCAAGGGAACTATTAATAGAGGATGTTTTTCAAGGATATAGAAATAAACTTGTAGCTTATAATCTCTTGAAAGAAAAATATAATTTAAAAGATAAAGAAATAGGATATATTGGAGATGATTTAAACGATCTTCCTATTATAGAAAAAGTTGGTTTTTTTGCGTGTCCTGCAGATGCTCCAGATTACATAAAGGTAAAAGCTCATTATATATCTAAAAAAAGAGGTGGATACGGAGCTGTAAGAGAAATTTTGGAATTTTTAGTTCCTAATTTTTATAATATTGCAAAAGACTATTTTTTGAAAAAAACTTATTTTGAATAAAAATCTAAAAGAAAGGGGCAAAAAGCCCCTTTAATTAGATTAATATTTTAAAACTTCCTTACAAATTTCCTCATAAGATTTATTAAATATATCATCCCAGTTAGGCTTATGAGAATATTTTGCATGTAAAAGTTTATGAGCTTTTTCACTTCCATAATTTCCTAAAAATTTCTCATAAAGAAACTTAATAAATGGATTTTCATGAGATTTTCTGATCTCTTTATTTTTATCTAAAGTATAAAGAGCTTCAGCACGTTTTCTTAAAATTTCTTCAGTAGTAGGAATCGGTTGACCTCCTCCTCCTATACATCCTCCGGGACATGCCATAACTTCTAAGAATTGAATATCAAGTTCTTTATTTTTTATTTTTTCTAAAACTTCCTGAGCTGCCTTTAGAGTGTGAGCTACTGCAACTTTAAGTTTTAAATCCTTTATATCAATTTCTGCAATTCTTATATTTTTCATGCCTCTTACCGGAACAAAATCTAAATTGGAAAAGGTTTCTCCTGTGAGCCACTCTACGGCTGTTCTCAAAGCAGCTTCCATAACTCCACCGGTTACTCCAAATATAGCAGCAGCTCCAGAATATTCTCCAAATGGAATATCTTCTTCTTCATCTTCTAAGGAAAGTAAATCTATACCTGCTATTTTAATCATTTTTGCAAGTTCCCTAACGGTGAGAACATAATCTATATCTCCCATAATATCTGGTCTTAAAATTTCATATTTTTTAGCTGTGCAAGGCATAATAGTTACGTGAACTATTTTATCTTTTGGAATATTTTCAAGCTCAGGTAAAAAGTTTTTAATAACCGCCCCTAACATAGCTTGTGGAGATTTACAAGTAGATAAATTTGGAATCATTTCTGGATAAAATTCTTCTACGAACTTAACCCAGGCTGGGCAGCAGGATGTAAACATAGGCAAAGTTTTTCTAAACTTTATTCTTTCTATAAGTTCATTTGCTTCCTCAACTATAGTAAGATCTGCTCCATAGTTTACATCAAAAACTTTATCAAAGCCAAGTTTTCTAAGGGCTGCAACTAATTTTCCGATAACTAAAGTTCCTGGAGGTAATCCAAAAAGTTCTCCTATAGAAGCTCTTACAGCTGGAGCAAAAGAAACGACTACATATTTATTTGGATCTTGAAGTGCATCAAGAACTTTTTCAGTATCATCTTTTTCAGTTAAAGCTCCGGTAGGGCACCTTACTACACATTGGCCACAAAAAACACAAGGCGTATTTTTTAAAGGCAGATTGTAAGGGGGAGATATTCTTGAGTTAAAACCTTTTCCATCTACAATTAGAGTATTTATACCCTGAATTTTTTCACAGGTATTTACACATCGTCTACATTCTATACATTTTGTTTGATCTCTATTAATTATAGAACGATCTTTTTCATGTTCTTTAAAAAGAAGTTCCACTTCAACTTCGGAAAGACCTATATTTTTTGCAATTTTTCTAATTTCGCAAGGTTCTTCTTTTTGACAAGCTGGACAAGTGCTTTTATGATTAGCTAAAGTAAGCTCGTATATAGTTTTTCTAGCTTTTCTTACTAAAGGAGTATCTGTATATATTTCCATTCCCTCTTTTATTTTTGTTATGCATGCTCTTTGAAGATTACGTGCTCCTTTAACTTCCACTACACAAATTCCGCAATGTCCTCCCTCGGTAATACCTTCTAGATAACATAAAGTAGGTATGTGAATACCAGCTCTTTTACAAGCTTCTAAAATAGTAATGCCTTCTGGCATTAAATAGGATTTTCCGTTTATTTTAATATCTACAAGTTTTTTCATTTTTTATCCCCCTAGGAAATATGTGAAAGCCACTCATCTTTAAATTTTTGTAAGGATTGTAAAATAATATTTGGTGCAGTTTGACCAAGTCCACAAAAAGATGCATTTTTCATAGTTTTACATATTCTTTCTAAATTAAATAAATCATGTAAATTAGCTTTCTTTTCCTTTATTTTCTTTATGATGCGATAACTTGCTTCGGTTCCAAGTCTACATGGGAAACATTTTCCACAACTTTCATCTTTAAAAAATCTCATAATATTTTCGCAAACATCTACAATATCTCTTTTATCATTTAAAACAATTATGGTTCCACAGCCAGGACCTGCTTGGATTCTACCCAAAGAATGGTAATCCACTTCTATGTCAACCTCATCATATTTAACTAATGAACCTGAAACACCTCCTAAAATTACAGCTTTTAATTTTCCGCCTTTTACTCCACCAGCTAAAGAAATAATTTCAGAAAGTTTTACACCAAAAGGAATCTCAATTATTCCTTTCCAGGAAACATCTCCACTCATACAAAATAATTTTGTGCCATAAGAACCTTCTACTCCGTATTTTTTAAACTCTTCACTTCCATAATAAATAATAAAAGGTAAATTTGCTAAAGTTTCTACATTATTTACAACGGTCGGCTTTCCATAAAGACCTTTTTGAGGAGGAAATGGAGGTTTTTTTCGAGGTTCTCCACGTTTTCCTTCAATCATTTCTAAAAGTGCAGTTTCTTCTCCACAAATATAAGCTCCCGCCCCTCTTTTTATTTTTAAATGAAAGGAAAAGTTACTCCCAAGTATATTATCTCCCAAAAATCCATATTTATATGCATCTTGAATTGCTTTTTCTAATCTTTTAATAGCTAAAGTATAATCTGGTCTAATAGCTATATACCCATAATTTGCTCCAATTATGTAAGCTGCTAAAATAGCTCCTTCTATTACCAAATGAGGATCATTTTCCAAAATAATTCTGTCTTTGAAAGTTCCTGGCTCTCCTTCTTCTGCATTTACAACCACAAATTTTGGAGTTTCTTTTTGATTTTTTGCAATTTCAAATTTAATACCAGTGGGAAAACCTGCTCCACCTCTTCCGCGAAGCTCAGATTTTTTTACTTCTTCTAAAAGTTCATCTGGAGATTTTTTTAAAGCTTTTTTTAAGGCCTCATATCCTCCGGTTTCTATATAAGCTTCAATGCTCTCTGGATCTATTTTTTTTATATTTCTAAGTAAAATCGGGGTACCAATTACTTTAAAATCTATCATGTCTTTCCTCCTTAAGTATGTGAAAACAAATTAATTTTTTGAAGATTTTTCTTTTTCTATATAATTTTTAAGTATTTCTTTTACTTTTTCCGGAGTTAGATTTCCATGAATATCATCATTTATTAAAATCACAGGTGCTAAGGAGCAAAGACCTAAACAAGAAGATTTTTCTAAATAAAAAAGCCCATCTTTAGTGGTTTCTCCAAAATCTATATTTAGAAATTCTTTTATTGCTTCTATAACTTTTTCAGCCCCTTCCATGTGACAGGCTAGATTTTCACAAACTCTTATAATGTATTTTGCTCGTGGTTTTAAGGAAAGACGTGGGTAAAATGAAGCTACCGAGTAAACTTGGGGGATAGGTCTTTTATGCTTTTTTGCTATTTTTTTTAAAGTTTTTGGAGGTAGATACTTTTGAGGATGCTTATTTTGTTCATCTAGAAGATCTTCAATTAAGGATTTTTGAAAAAATTTTTCTTTCATCAATTTATAAACCTCCAAGATCTTGGTATGAGAAATTTAACTTGTAAAAAAATTGTAACAAATTTTAGGAAATTTTTGATAATAGATATAAAAGGAAAAGTGGAAACTGGAGGGATAGTTAAGTTGAGAGTAAAAGAGAGGGGGCCAAGAAAGCCCCAAAAGTTATTCCTCTACTTCAACCCATTTGTCTTTTAATTTTTCTAGAACTTGAGGTAAAGTTGTGTATTCCATTTCCTCAAGAGGTAATCTATGAGGTTCAAATGGACCATGTCTTCTAATATAGTCTGCGATTTCATTACATTTTTGTCTTACTCTATCAAAAGCTACATCTTCAAAGAAGTCTACAGGACCTACAAGCTCACCATTTGCAATTTGGAATCCAAGAGCTACTACTCTTGGAGGTCCATCAAATCTAGATGGAGTAGCTTGGTCTAAGGAAACTGGCATAATAGGTCCATAGTGGGAACCTCTCATCCATCCTTCAACAAGATGAGAATATGTAAATGGTTCTAAAGCTTCTCCTACTGCAGGAAAACCACTTTGACATCTAACAATTAAAACTGGGTCATCTTTTCCAACATAATGCCCAGCAATCATATTAACTTTTTCAACAGATGCTACTGCTGCAATTTCATTATCTCTTCTTCTATAAACTCTTTTTATAATAAATCTAGAAGATGCTCCAATTAAAAGTAAAATATCATAAAGATCTTCTGGAGCATTAAGTTTAATCATCTTATTTTCTTTAATGTCTAAAATTTCAAAAGTAAATCCTGGTCTCATAGAAGGGTCAATAACAAGACCTGGAGTATTAAATGGATCTGCAAACATTTTATATAAAGGTAAATTCCATGCAGAAGGAGCAGTTTTATCTGCTACGAAAACAATAATAGGTTCACTTTTTCTTTCTTCGAATTCCATTTCTGCAACGCCAGGTCCCATTCCTTTAACATTTCCGGAGAAAGTGTCTGCTAAAAGGTCTTGACCAGCTCCATAAAGTTTTAGTTCTTTTGCTCTTTCAGTACATTTGTTAAATACATCCCAAGCAAGTTTATGAACTTCTTCATTATTTACTCCTTTGTCATGAGTCATAATAAGATCTAAATCATCTCCACACCAAGCTACGAAATAGTCTTTAATAATTCCCTTTTCTTTAGCTTCCTCGAGCATTTCGTCTGCAATTTCAATTAAATCTGGGTGCATGTTAGAATGTCCACACCATCCACCAATGTCAGCTTTTATTACGCTAACTGTAACTTTTGCCATAATTAAGTAACCTCCTTATAATATTTCTGGTAGGTATATTTTAAATTATAATTAAAGAATTTACAGAAGAAAAAAAATTATCCAAGGAGGTAATTTTTGAAAGATTATTTTGCAAATATTCTTATATTTTTGGGATTAATTTTTTTATTTATTGGATTATTTTTTAAAATCTTTCCTTTCTTTGGAAAATTACCTGGCGATATTAGTATAAAAGGGAAAAATTATGCAATTTATATACCTCTAGCTTCAAGTATACTTTTAAGTATATTTTTAACTTTAATTTTAAATTTGATATTTTATTTTTTTAAAAAAATAAATATGAAAAGAATCTAAAATCTTTACATGGAGGCTTAAAAAATGTTTTTTGAGTATTATTTGCCTACTAAAGTGGTTTTTAATAAAAAGGAAAAAGCTTTAGGTGCTTTAAAAAAGGAAAAAAATAATTTTAATCTTTCAAAAGTAGCTTTCTTTGTATCAAAAAGTTCCAAAAAATATGGATATTTTGAGGATATTTTTAATGTTTTAAAACCTAAAAATTATCTTGTTTTGAATAATCTACCAACCGAACCTACGGAAGAAGACCTAGAAAAGATATATTTAGATTTAAAAGATAAAAATATAAGTCTTATAGTTGCTATAGGAGGAGGATCTGTTTTAGATATTGCAAAAGCTATAGGGATTTTGTTAAAAAATCCTTTAAAAGATATAAAAAGAGCATTTTTAATGATAGATATGTTTAAAAATGAAGCTTTAGATATGATTGGTATTCCTACAACTGCGGGTTCAGGTTCAGAAGTAACTCCTTATAGTGTTTTTAAAGTTAAAGCTCTAAAAAGTAAGTCTCCCATTGTTTCCAGAAAAGGATTTTATAAACTGGCTTTAGTTATCCCAGAATATACTTATACTATGCCAGAAAAAGTGGCTTTATACTCTGGCATAGATGCCTTTAGTCATTTATTAGAAAGTTATTTATCCTTAAGAAGCTTTGAAATTAGTGAATTTTTCAGCACTCAAGGAATTAGAACTTTTTTTAAAAATATTTCAAAAACTCTAAACTCTGCAAATACAGTTGCGAGAGATAATATGGTAAAAGCTTCCTTATATGGGGGAATAGCTATTACCTTAGCTGGGGCAGGTTTAATGCATATTTTAGGTCATATAATAGGTTACTATAAGTCCTTATCTCATGGCCATACTTTAGCTTTAGTTATGCCAGAAGTTATAAGATTTTATGGAACAAGTATTTATGATAAATTAAAAACTTTTGAAGATATATTAAATAAAAAAAATCTTAGTCCACTAGAGTATGTAAATTATTTTGCAGATTACTTGAAAAATCTTTTTTATGAGGATTTAGGAGTTGAAAGAATAAAATTTTCTGAAGAAGATATAAAACTTTTTTTAGAATCTTTAAAAGGTAAGGAAAAATTATTTTTAAAACTTCCTAAAATTCCAAAAAAAGAAGATATTGTGAAAATTTTTGAAAATATATAGAGGGTAAAATATGAAAAATATTATATTTGTAACTGGAACAAATACTGGAGTGGGAAAAACTTTTTTTATTTGTAATCTTTTAAAAAGGTTATATGAAAAATATCCAAAATTAAAGAAAAAAGTTATAGGTTATAAACTAATAGAAACTGGAGTAAGATTATATCCTGAGGATGCTTTAAGAATTTCTAAAATTAATGGATTTTATATTCCCCCTCTCTACACCTTTATTTATCCTTTAGCTCCTTTTGACGCTGCAAATTTAGAAAAAAGAACTATAAAGAAAGAAAAAGTTATAGAAAAGTTAAAGGAACTATCAAAAAAATTTGACTTAGTTTTTATTGAAGGAGCGGGCGGTATAGAAGTCCCTATTTTTCCATTTTATACTTTCTTGGATTTAGTTAAGGAGTTGAATTTAAAAACTATTTTAGTTTCTGAAAATAAACTTGGAACTATAAACAATACTCTTCTTAGCGCGAAAGTATTAAAGGATAATCTTTTTGCAATATATTTAAATACAAGAAAAGATGAACAAGATATCTCGCAACAAGTTAATTTAAGAACTTTAAATTTATATCTTAGAAAGAAATATATGATAAATGCTTTTGTTACAGATAGCATAGATTATATAATTGACCGTATAATTTCAAATTTTAGTTTTCAATAAAACTTGTATTTATATAAAAGGGGAGGTATTATGGAACTTAAAGATATTTATGAGTTTATATCTAAACTTTCAAAATCTAATGTAAAAGAAGTTAAGTTAGAGCTACCTGATTTTAAATTAAAGGTGGAATTCAAAGAAGATTATATAAAGTTAAAAACCAAAGATAATAATTTTGAAAAATCAATTGCAGAAGAAAACTTAGAATTAGTTGAAATTAAAAATGAAGATATTCAAAATAAAACAGAAGAAAGTAAAAATTATCACGTTATAAAATCTCCTATGGTAGGAACATTTTATAGAAAACCTTCTCCAGATGCAGAACCCTTTGTAAAAGAAGGGGATATAGTTAAAAAGGGTCAAACTTTAGCTTTAATAGAGGCTTTAAAAGTTTTTAATGAGATAGAAAGTGATATAGATGGAAAAATAGTTAAAATACTTGTTGAAGATGGCTCTCCGGTAGAGTACGGTCAAGAACTTTTTTATATTGAACCTTTAAATAAACCTTTAAAAGTTTAAAAAGGAGCTAAAGTTAAATGAAAATTGCTATATTTACAGATTCTTTTAGAGATGACTTGGGTGGGGGAAGCAAGGTTGCTATTGATTTGGCTTCTGGTTTGATGGAAAAAGGGCATGATATACTTATAGTTACTGGAAAACATGTTGGGGATTTAAGTAAAAGGTTTAATATTTTCAATTTGCCGAGTATAAAATATCCTTTATATAATAACGCAGAAATGATACTACCAAGTCTAAGTCTTATAGAAACCTTAAAAAATTTTCAACCTGATATCATTCATTATCATGATCCTTTTTTAGCTAGTATAATGGCTTTAATGGTATCCAAATATTTTAAAAAAAAAGTAGTTGGTACTATTCATGTAGATCCAAAACATGTATCTGAATACTCTGTAAAGATTGATAATGGTGTTCTTGCAAAAGCCTTGGTAGGTTTTGTAAGTAGGTTTTCTGATGCTCTTATTTTTGTTTCACGCTATCAAAGAAAGGTTTATGCTTCATATCTAAAAAGGAAAGGATTTTATAGAGTTATATATCCTGGGATTCCTGATTATTTTTTTCTAAATGACACTCCTGTTTTTGGAAAAAGGATTATTACTGTCTCTAGATTAGCTTCAGAAAAAAATCTAAAGTTTGCTTTTAAAGTAATGTCTTTAGTTCAGAAAGAAATAAAGGTGGAATATATAGTTGTTGGAGATGGTCCTGAAAGAGAAAATTTAAAAAATTATGCCAAAAAAGTAGGTTTAGATGTAAAATTTTTGGGGAATATAAAAAGGGAAAAGTTACCCGAGCTTTATAAAAGTTCTTCTTTATTCTTTTTACCATCTAAAACGGAAACTTTTGGGCTCGTTTTTGCGGAAGCTATGGCATGTGGACTTCCAATAGTAGCCTTGAACGCTGGTGCAGCTCCAGAAGTTGTAAAAGATGCTGGATTTATTTGCAAAGAAAATGAAATAGAAGTAAAAAATGCTATAATTAAACTATTAAATAATAAATCTCTTTGGGAAAATAAAGTAAGTAAAGCTAAATTACGTTCAAGAAAATTTAAAATGGATGTATTTATAGAAAATCATATAAAATTATATAAATTATTAGCTTATAATTAGATTTTATATTAGTTATTTTGCACAGTAGAGGATATTATGATCGTATTTCAAAATACCATAGATATTTCTAAATTCTTACTTGCCATATCTTCTATGTCTGGTCTTGTAGATCCGGATATAACTGACCATAATTACAGAGTTGCATTTTTATCTTATTTAATTGCAAGGGAAATTAGTTATTCTAATGAATTTTTATATAACACGATTGTTGCAGCTCTTTTACATGATATTGGACTTTTACTTTTTCACCACAAGGAAGATCTCTATCTAGTAAAACAACCTAATGGTGAAGAAATTAAAAGAATTCATCTTCATGCAGAGTTGGGTTATGAACTTTTAAGAAATTTGGCTCCTTTAAGTAAAGTTGCTCGCATTATAAGATACCATCATTATACTTACCCGGAAATAATAAAATTAAAAGCTCCTTTTGCTTCATCAATTATTCATTTAGCCGATCGCTTAGATGTATTTTTAGCAACAAGAGTAGATTTTTGTAAACCTTATTATGAAAATTATTCTAAATATATTTTTCTTCAAAAAGAAGCAAAAGAATATTTGCAAAGAATAAAAAAATATTTTCACCCTAAATCTGTAGATATTTTAATAGAAAAAATTCTTCCAAAAGAGGCCTTTTGGTTTGAATATCTAAATTCAAGTAATATTAAAGAAACTTTATGTGATCTTTTAAAAAATTTTGAAGTAAAATTACCTTTAGAGCTTTTCGAAGATATGGCCCACGTTTTAGCTTATATAATAGACTTTAAAAGTCCCTTTACCGCAACTCACTCTTCTGGAGTAGCTCAAACTGCAGCTTCACTAGCAGGTCTTATGCATTTTACATCTCCAGATATAAAAAAAATGAAAATAGCTGGTCTTTTACATGATATTGGAAAGGTAGCAATTCCATTAGAAATACTTGAAAAACCAGGAAGATTAAATGAGGAAGAAATAGGAGTTATGCGCTCTCATGTGTATTTTACTTATAAAATATTAAAAAAATTAAATATAGACCCAGATATTATTGAGTGGGCTTCATTCCATCATGAACATTTAGATGGAAATGGATATCCATTTAAATTAAATGCAAAATACTTATCTTTAGGTTCAAGAATAATGAGTGTTGCAGATATATTTACAGCTTTAATGGAAAAAAGACCTTATAAAAAAGAACTTTCTACAAAGGAAGCTTTAGAAATTATTGAAAAAATGGTTGAAAGCAAAAAGCTTTGTAAGAGAGTAGTAGAGGTGTTAAAAAATAAAATAGATATAGTAGATAAACAAAGAAAAGAAGCTCAAGAGCGAGCTAGAAGAATGTACGATAGGCTAAGAAGTGTTGCTGATAAATTTTTAGTAAAAAATTAATTTATATTTCATTTAATCTTTTGACATTCAGGTTTTTTCTACAACTTACATTAATTTTTTAAGATTCTCCAAATTGATTTTTCCTTCATAAATAGCTTTACCTAAAACTACACCTTTAACGTTTTTGATAGTTTTTAACTTTTTTATATCTTCGATACAAGATACTCCACCTGAGGCTATAACGGGAAGATTCACTTGAGAGGAAAATTTTTTTATACTTTCAAAATTAGGACCTTTTAAGGTACCATCTTTTGAAATATCTGTAAAAAGATATCCCCACAAATAATTTACGTAATCTTTTTCCCAAATTTTTGCAAAATTTACAGCATCTAAACTTTCTATATTTTCCCATCCCGAGGTTGTTACTTTAAAATCTTTTGTATCTACAGCTAAAACAACTTTTTTAGGAAATTCTAAAAGACATTTTTCAAATTCCTTTTTGTTTTTTACAGCCATAGTTCCTATAACAACTCGCTCTACCCCAAGATTTAAAGTATTTTTCACAATTTCAAAATTTCTTAATCCTCCTCCAAATTCAACTTTCATATCTAAATTTAGAATTTTTTCTAAAATCTTATAGTTTTTAGGTTTTCCTTCAAAAGCACCATCTAAATCTACTACATGTAAAAAGTTAAAACCTTTGTCTTTAAACATTTTTGCAACATCTACCGGATTTTCATAATAAACTTTACTTAACTCTTTTTTTCCTTGATAAAGCCTAACACATTTTCCATCTTTGATATCTATAGCTGGTAAAATTTCAAACATTTTAAACCCCGTAATAACTTTATGATAAAATTTTGCTTAAAATTTATTAAAGGATATTTTAAAAAATTTTTTATATTTTATAAACAATTGAAGGGGGAAGTATAAAAATGGGAATGACTATAGCCCAAAAGATACTTGCAAAGGCAGCTGGAAAAGATCACGTAAATGTTGGAGAGCTTGTAGTTTGTAGAGTAGATTTTTGTTTAGCAAATGATATAACAGCGCCAATTGCAATTAAGGAATTTGAAAAATTAGGTGTAGATGTTTTTGATAAAGAAAGAATTGCTTTAGTTCCAGATCATTTTACTCCTAATAAAGATATTAAAGCTGCTGAGCAATGTAAACTTGTTAGAGAATTTGCCAGAAAATATAATATAAAGTATTATTTTGAGCAAGGAAAATGTGGTATAGAACATGTCCTTTTACCTGAAGAAGGTTTAGCTTTACCAGGGGAAGTAATTATTGGAGCAGATTCTCACACCTGTACTTATGGAGCTCTTGGAGCTTTTGCTACGGGTGTAGGTTCTACAGATATGGCTTACGCTTGGGCTACTGGAGAAGTTTGGTTTAGAGTTCCATCTACTATAAAGTTTTATTATTATGGAAAAAGAAAAAAATGGGTAACTTCTAAAGATTATATTTTATATGTTATTGGGAAAATAGGAGTAGATGGTGCGCTTTATAAAGTTATGGAGCATACAGGACCTGCTATTGAAGAGCTTTCTATGGATGAGAGATTTACAATTTCAAATATGGCAATAGAGGCAGGTGCTAAAGCTGGAATTATTCCACCAGATGAAAAAACTTTAGAATATGTTAAATTTAGAGCTAAAAGACCTTATACTGTATTTACAAGTGATGAAGATGCGCCTTATGATGATGTAATAGAAATAGATGTTTCTAAAATTGATCCAATTGTAGCTTGTCCTCATTTACCTTCTAATGTAAAACCAGCAAAGGATCTTACAGATATTACTATAGATCAAGTTGTTATTGGTTCTTGTACCAATGGAAGAATTGAAGATTTAAGATTAGCTGCAAAAATATTAAAAGGTAAAAAAGTTCATCCGTATGTAAGATGTTTAATATTCCCAGGAACTTGGAATGTATACAAGCAAGCTAAGGAAGAAGGTCTTTTAGATATCTTCTTAGAAGCAAATTGTGTAATTTGTCCACCTACTTGTGGACCTTGTCTTGGTGGACATATGGGAGTTTTAGCTTCTGGAGAAAGAGCTGTAGCAACTACTAATAGAAACTTTAGAGGTAGAATGGGACATCCAGATAGTGAAGTATACCTTGCGTCTCCTGCAGTTGCGGCTGCATCTGCGGTTTTAGGAAGAATTGCAGATCCTGAAGAAGTTGCAGGTAAGTAATGAAAATAACTATATCTGGTGTGGCTGGGGTGGGAAAATCCACCCTGGTTTCTTTTTTTAAAGATAAATCCAAACGATTTTTTTTTAGAAAATACAAAATAGAAGATATTCTTCTTAACTTTTTTGAGGATAAAGCAAGAGTAAAAAAGCTTCCTAAATTCTTAAAAAGAAAAAAATTGGAAAAATTGTTAAAAAATATAAGAGTATTTAATTTAACTCAAACGATAAGGAAAAAAAAGTTATATTCATCTTACGATAAGATCAGAGATAGTTATGTAATAGATGAAGACAAGTTAAATAATTTTTTTAAAAAAAAGAGCAATTATGTTTTAGAAGGTGTGGCATCTCATATAGTCGCCTCAAAAGATTCTCTTAATATAATTCTTTATACACATCCAAAAAAAATTTTTTTTAGACTTATAAAAAGAAAATATCCTAAAAGAAAAATTTTAGAGAATATAGAAGCTCAAAATATAGAATATAGTGCAAATGAACTTTACAAAAAAGGAGTAAGATTTTTCAAAATTAATATTTAGAGGGTAAAAGATGAAATGGGAAGGAGTTATAAAAGCCTATAAAGATTTCTTACCTGTAACTGAAAAAACACCAATTATTACTTTACTAGAGGGAAATACCCCGTTAATAAAGGCAGATAATTTAAGAGATTATATTTTTAGAAACTTAAAAGTTAAACCAAAGCTTTATTTAAAATTTGAGGGCTTAAATCCTACAGGTTCTTTTAAAGATCGTGGAATGACTATGGCAATTTCTAAAGCTAAGGAAGATGGGGCTAAAGCTGTTATATGTGCTTCTACCGGAAATACCTCAGCTTCAGCTGCAGCTTATGCAGCAAAGGCAAATCAAAGAGCTGTGGTATTGATACCTGAAGGAAAAATAGCCTTGGGTAAACTTTCTCAGGCTTTGATGTATGGAGCTTTAGTTATTCAAATTAAGGGAAATTTTGATGTAGCTTTAAATTTGGTTAGAGATTTAGCTAATGTTTATCCTATTACAATAGTAAATTCTATAAACCCTTATAGACTTCAAGGTCAAAAAACTGCAGCTTTTGAAATAGTAGATGTTTTAGAAGATGCTCCAGATTTTCATTTTATTCCGGTTGGAAATGCAGGAAATATTTCTGCTTATTTCTTAGGATATAAAGAGTATTTTGCAGCCGGCAGATCTAAAAAACTTCCAAGAATGTGTGGATTTCAAGCTGCAGGTGCGGCTCCTATTGTTTTAGGAAAAAAAGTTGATAATCCTGAAACTATAGCTACAGCTATAAGAATAGGAAACCCAGCTTCTTGGCAATTTGCGGTAAATGCTGTAAAGGATAGTAAAGGGACTATGGATATGGTAACAGATGAAGAAATTTTGGAGGCTTATCGTTTGGTTGCAAAACTAGAAGGTGTATTTTGTGAGCCAGCTTCTGCGGCATCTATTGCAGGTTTAATTAAAGTAGTTAAAACAATTGAGAAACAAGGTTATTATAAAAACTTGTATCCTAAAGATATTTCAAATGAAAAAATTGAAGATAAAATGAAAGGGATCTTTGATAAATACAACACTAAAGATTTAAAAAATGATTATGAAGATTTTATAGAATTCAAAAATGACGATGTTATTGTTTGTACTCTTACGGGACATGGTTTAAAGGATCCAAATACAGCTTTAAGTCAAGATTTTGATATTTATACTTTAGAGCCAGATTTAAATAAGATTTTAGAGCTTATAGAAAGAGGAAAATAAAATGTTAGTTCCTCGAGGTTTTAATTATATTTTTGAAAACGTATATAGTGGTCTTTTTTCTCTAATTTCAAAAATAAAAAGTATTTATGAGGCTTGGGGATATGAGGCTTTAATTCCACCGGAGGTAGATTTTAAATCAACTTTTTCCCTTGAGGAAGAGAAACTTTTTAGATTTTTAGATAAATTTTCAGGAAAAACTTTAACTTTAAGACCTGATTTTACACCTCAAATAAAGAAATATGTTCTTTTCCTTAAAGAAAATTTATATCCTTTAAGATACTACTATTTTGGCAATATTTATAAAGATGAAAAAAGTAAACGTCAAAATTTTGTAACAGGTATAGAAATTTTAGGAGAGCTTGGTTTAGAAGCAGATGGAGAAGTTTTATCTATTTTACATTTAATATTAAATATAACCTCTAAACCTTTCCAGGTAGATATAGGTCATACCCTATTTTTAGAGGGTTTATTTGAAGAATTAAAAAAACTTTTAAATCCTTCCCAAATTATACATTTACAAAATATTTTGAAAAAAAAGGATTTTAGTCTTTTGGAAAAATTTTTTGAGGAAAGTAATTTAGATTCTAAAAAAAAGGAAGTTTTAAACTTTATTTTAAATGCTTATGGTGGAAAAGAAGTTTTAAAAGAGGCAAGAAAATTTGTTTTAAATAAAAAAATGGAAAAAGCCATTTCGGATTTAGAAAAAGTTTATAGGGTGCTGGAGATATACGAGATAAAAGATAATTTAGTTTTTGACTTAAGTGAAATTCGAGGTTTAAATTATCATAAAGGAATAGTGTTTGAAGTTTTTATAAATTCATATCCCTTTCCAGTGGCTAAAGGTGGAAGATATTTAGTGAAGGAAACGGAAAAAGTCTGGGGAGTAGGTTTTACTTTAGATCTAGAAGCTATTTTACAATTTGTGTCTTTGCCAGAAGAAAAGATAAAAGTATATCTTATTGATAATACAGAAGATAAGAAACTGGCTTTAAAACTAGCTACTCTTTTAAGGAAAAAAGGATTTATAGTAGCAAGAGATATTATTAAAAGGGATAATAAAATTAGTTTAGAAATTGCAAAAAAGAAAAACTTAGATTTTGCAGTTGTTTTAAAGGAAAATGGATTTGATATTATTGTTTTAAACGAAAAAAAGAATTCTGAAAATAAATTAAAAGAAATTGAAAAAGTTTTAACTAAGATTTTATCTTAAAACCTTTTTTAAAAATTTAGAGGTCCAGGTATCTTTTTTTATAATTTCTTCGGGAGTTCCTTTTGCAACCACTTTTCCTCCTTTCTCTCCGCCCTCAGGGCCTAGATCTATAATGTAGTCAGCACACTTTATAAATTCTAAATTATGTTCTATAACAATTACAGTATTTCCCTTATCTACAAGTTTATTTAAAACTTCCAAAAGTTTTTTTACATCATCTATATGAAGACCCGTTGTAGGTTCATCTAAAAGATATAAAGTATGTCCGTAGGAACGTTTGGAAAGCTCGGAAGCTAGTTTCAATCTTTGAGCTTCTCCACCAGATAAAGTAGTGCTATTTTGTCCAAGTTTAAGATATCCCAAGCCAACTTCTTTTAAAACCTGGAGTTTTCTAACAATAAAAGGATGATTTTCAAAAAATTCTAAGGCTTCATCTACGGTCATTTCTAAGATATCATAAATATTTTTCCCTTTATATTTAATTTCCAAAATATCGTCTCTAAATCTTTTTCCTTGACACTCATCACATAGAACTTTCATATCTGGCATAAAGAGCATTTCAACTTCTATATAACCTTCTCCTTTACATTTTTCGCATCTTCCCCCAGGAACGTTAAAAGAAAAATAACTTTTTGTATATCCACGGGCTTGGGACTCAGGTAAATTTGCAAAGATATCCCGTATATAATCCCAAATTCCAATGTAAGTAGCTGGAACCGAACGAGAAGATTTTCCGGGAGGACTTTGATCTACCCAAATAACTTTATCTATAAGTTCTAAACCTTCTATATTTTTTATAGGAAGCTTATATTTTTCTATAAGTTTTGGTAAGTCCTTTCTTAGATTTTCTAAGTATTTATCTTTATATTTTCTTTTGTAAATTTCCTTTTCTTTTAAAAGAGCATCCAAAGAAGGTAAAAGAATATCAAATACAAAGGTGCTTTTTCCACTTCCGGAAACTCCAGTTATGCAAACTAAATTATTTAATGGAATTTCAAAATCTTCTTCCTTTATATTATGCATAGAGGCTTTATAAATTTTTAAAAATTTGTCTTGCTTTCTTCGCGTTTTTGGAATGTCTATTTTTAACTTTCCGCTTAAGTATTTGCCAGTTAAGGAATTTTCGTTTTTCTCTATTTCCTTTGGAGACCCCGTGGCTATTACTTGTCCACCGTGAATACCTGCTCTTGGACCCATATCAACTATAAAGTCTGCAGCTTTTATAGTATCTAAATCATGTTCTACTACAATGACAGTATTACCGTAATCCCTAAGTCTTTTCAAAATAGAAATAAGCCTATCGTTATCCTTTGCATGAAGACCAATAGAAGGTTCATCTAAGATATATAAAACTCCTGAAAGTTTTGAAGCTATTTGAGTTGCAAGTCTTATTCTTTGAGCTTCTCCACCAGATAAAGTTTTTACTTTACGGTCTAGACTTAAGTAATCAGCTCCTACTTCAATTAGAAAAGAAAGACGCTCTAAAATTTCTTTTACAATCTTTTTAAAAACCTCTATCTTTGATTTATCTTTAATTACTTTTAAAGGATTTTCATAAGCCTCTTTAAAATATTTATAAAGCTCTAAAATACTCATTTGAGTAAATTCAATAATATTTTTTCCATCTATTTTTATAGAGAGAGCTTCTTTATTAAGTCTTTTCCCTTTACAAGTAGGACAGGTTACATACTTATACTTTTCTACCTGAATATCTCCCATTCCAAGACAGGTAGGGCACGCTCCAAGAGGTAGGTTAAAAGAAAATAATCTTGGGGAGATTTCTTTAAAGGTAAATCCACAATTAGGACAAGAATTTTTTGTGGAGAAAAACTCTATCTTTTTAGTTTCATAATCTTCTATCTCTACGTAACCTTTTGAAAGTTCTAAAGCTAACTCTAATGAAGATATAAAACGCTGACGATTATCTTCTTTTAGTTTTAATCTATCTACAATAAGTTCTATGGTATGAGTTTGATATTTATTAAGATCAAGTTTTAAAGCTTCTTCAATTAAATATTCTTTCCCGTCTATTTTAACTCTTAAAAATCCTCTTTTTAAAAGTTTTTCTAAAAGTTCTTTATGTTCGCCTTTTCTGTTTAAAACAAGAGGTGAGAGAATATATATTCTTTTATCTTTATATTTTTCAAAAGCAATACTGATTATTTCATTTATAGTCATAGGGGATAAGCTAATATTACAATTAGGACAATAAGGAGTTCCTACCTTTGCAAACAAAAGACGAAGATGATCATATATTTCTGTAACCGTACCTACAGTGGAACGTGGATTTTTAGAAATAGTTTTTTGTTCTATTGCAATAACGGGAGATAGCCCCTCTATTTTATCTACTTCTGGTTTTTCTAAAAGTCCTAAAAATTGTTTTGCATAAGAGGATAAACTTTCAACATATCTTCTATAACCTTCTGCATAAAGAACATCAAAGGCCAAAGTACTTTTACCACTTCCGGAAACCCCAGTTATAACTGTAAAAGTGAATTTTGGAATTTCTAGATCAATGTTTTTTAAATTATGTTGACGAGCTCCTTTTATGATTATGTAATCCCTACTTTTATAGGTCATAGGATAAATATCCCCCTGATCTTCCTATTAAGAGAATTTAAAGAAAGGCTGTTACTAAAAAATATGGATATTTAAAAATTTTTGTCAATTTTGAAAAAAGAAGATATTTTAAAAATTATATTTAAACGGAAAAAAATAAAATCTCTTTCAACACATTCTAATTCTTCTATATATAATTGAAAAAAAATTTGAATTTTCAAATAGTAATTCCGCATGGAAAAGCAGGCATTTCAAGAAGTCAACAAAAAAACATAAAGTAGGTAACTAAAATGGCGAGTTGCAATCCCGCCTAGAAAAGCAGAAATTTCAAGTCAACAATTATTAATATATCAGATGAAAATGGTGATAAAGCAAGTTGTAATCCCGCCTAGAAAAGCAGGCATTTCAAGAAATACTTACAAATTATATCACACTTATGAAATATCTGTTATAGATTCTCAAGTTGCAATCCCGCCTAGAAAAGCAGGCATTTCAAGCGGGGTAGATACCACCGCCCGCCCACCTCCCACATTAATCCCGCCACAACCGGAGTTGCAATCCCGCCTAGAAAAGCAGGCATTTCAAGGGAAGTGAGCTAGCCATTGGGATACAATGGCTACAAGTATTGTATTTTTTGAATATAAGCAAAAATTGGCTTAAAATTGCGAAAATAATAGCTAATAACAATATTAGCATTTGTTTATTTTGTCTTACATATATACGTAATACTTAATATACTTTTATTTTCAAATAGTTACGTTATTATTAAAATAATAGCAATTGAAAATTACTTTTGATTATCTAATGAAAACAATTTTCTAATTTCTTCCAATACTTAGAGAATATTTTTCAGGGTAAAAATTTCACTTTTTACTATTTAATGTTTCTGTATTACTTTAGTATTATTCGTATTCTGCTTTTAATAGATCTTATTTTTTTTATTTTATCATAAATTATTTTTTCGCAATTTTTCATAAATATTGCTAGGAAAAATGTTATAATTACCAAGAAAAAAGAGGAATATTAAATGAAAGGGTATGACTTATTTTCTTTGGATGAAGATACCCGCTACCAGC
Source organism: Aquificota bacterium (assembly GCA_027002265.1). Taxonomy (GTDB): domain Bacteria; phylum Aquificota; class Aquificia; order Desulfurobacteriales; family DQVG01; genus DQVG01. The sequence goes on from JAMOTM010000077.1 coordinate 23,341, forward strand.
TTCTCATCTCTTGTGTAATTCCAAGACCTATTGCCTGGGTAATGACAAAAGGAAAAAATGATTATTTAAATTTAGCTCCTTTTTCTTTTTTTAATTTAATTACAAGTGATCCACCTTTACTTTTTTTATCTATAGGAAGAAGAGATAATAATGTTTTAAAAGATACTACAAGAAACATTTTAGAAAATAAGGAATTTGTTGTAAATATTCCTTCTAAAGAATTTGCAAAGCTTGTAAAACTTACAGGAAAAGCCCTTCCATATGGAGAAAGTGAAGTAGAAAAATTTAATATCCCTATTGAAAAAAGCTTTAAGGTAAAGGTGCCAAGAGTAAAAGGTATTCCTTTTGCTTTAGAGTGCATTTTGGAAAAACATTTTACTTTAGGAGATGACACAGATCCTATGGATATTATAGTTGGAAAAATATTATATGTTTATGCAAATGAAAATTATTTAAAAAATCCAAAGGGAATTTTAGGTAGACTTGGAGGAAAATCTTTTACCGTAATTAATGAAATTTTTGAACTTTAAAATAAATGGGAGGTTAATATGATAGAGGAAAAAATAATAACAGAAGCCTTAACTTTTGATGATGTTTTGTTAGTTCCTCAATATTCTGAGGTTTTACCTTCTCAAGTGGATACAACAACTTACTTAACTAGAAATATAAAACTTAATATTCCTATAATCTCTGCGGCTATGGATACGGTTACGGAAGCTGAACTTGCCATTGCCCTTGCGAGAGAAGGAGGTCTTGGGGTTATTCATAAAAATATGTCTATAGAAGAGCAAGCTGAGGAAGTTGACAGGGTAAAACGTTCAGAAAGTGGAATGATTGTAGAACCGGTAGTGGTAAAACCAGAAGAATCTATAAAACAAGCTTTAATTTATATGAAAAAATATAAAATTTCTGGACTTCCAGTAGTAGATGAAAATGGAAAACTTATTGGAATCATTACAAATAGAGATTTAAGATTTGAATCTAATTTAGATAAAAAAGTAAAGGATGTAATGACAAAAGTTGAAGAAGGACTAATTACCATAGAGATAGATAGAAAACAATTTGAAGAAATAAAAAGTGGAAACTTTAATCTTTCTCAAGAGCTTTTAGAAAAAGCTAGAAAAATTATGCACCAACATAAAATTGAAAAACTTCCTATTGTGGATAAATACGGACTTTTACTTGGACTTATAACAATTAAAGATCTGGAAAAAATGGAAAAATATCCAAGAGCATGCAAAGACAAACTTGGAAGGCTTAGAGTTGGAGCAGCAGTTGGAACAGCTCCAGATACTTTAGAAAGAGTAAAAGCTCTTGTAAAAGCTGGAGTAGATGTTATTGTTATAGATACGGCTCACGGACACTCTAAAAATGTTATTAATACTTTAAAACTTATAAAAGAAAATTTTCCAAATGTTGATGTTATAGCCGGGAACATTGCTACTCCTGAAGCCGCAGAAGCTTTAATACAAGCTGGTGCGGATGCTGTAAAAGTAGGAATTGGACCTGGTTCTATATGTACTACAAGGGTTGTAGCAGGAGTAGGAGTACCTCAGCTTACTGCAGTAGCTTGGTGTTCTAAAGTTGCAGATAAATATGGAGTGCCTGTAATTGCAGATGGTGGAATTAAATACTCTGGAGATATTGTAAAAGCAATTGGAGCTGGTGCATCTTGTGTTATGATAGGCTCCTTATTTGCTGGAACTAAGGAAGCTCCAGGTGAACTTATTTTATACCAAGGAAGAAGTTATAAATCTTATAGAGGTATGGGCTCCTTAGGAGCTATGAAGAAAGGTTCTAAAGATAGGTATTTCCAATCTGATGTAGAAGAGAAAAAGCTTGTTCCAGAGGGAATTGAAGGTATGGTTCCTTATAAAGGTCCTCTTTCTGAAGTGGTTCATCAACTTGTGGGTGGACTTCGCTCCGGAATGGGATATGTAGGAGCTAAAAATATAGAAGAACTTCGTAAGAAAGCTAAATTTGTAAAAATTACTTGGGCTGGATTTAAAGAAAGTCACGTTCATGATGTAATTATTACTAAAGAAGCTCCAAACTATTGGAGAGATTAAATATATGTTTGAATATATTGAGCTTTTTTTCTTGGGATATTTTGCGGCCCTAACTCCGGGGCCGGATTCTTTATTTGTTTTAAAAAATTCTTTTGTTTCTCTAAAAAATGCTTTTTTAAGTGTTCTTGGAATTTTACTTGGAAACATAATTTATCTTTCTTTAGTTTATTTTGGTTTTAGTAATTTAGGAAAAAATCCTTACTTTCTAGGACTAGTTTCTCTTTTTGGAGGATTTTATCTTTTATATTTAGCTTACTTATCTTTTAAGGAAAAAACGTATATAAAATTAGATATAAATGAAAAGAAAATAGAAAATGAAGAAAAAGTTTTTTTAAAAGCTCTATTAACAAATCTTTCTAATCCAAAAGCTCTTTTATTTTTCTCAAGTATTTTAACTCCTTTTTTAACCAAAAATATTTTGCTTTCTTTATTATTTTTATATATAGGAATAGCCTTGGCTTTTTTTAGTATTGCTATATTTGGTTCAAAGATACCTTTAAATAAAGATGAGAAAATATTAAGTATAGCTAATAAAATTATAGCTATTTTGTTTTTGATATTTTCTTATAAGCTATTTTCACAATTTATATATACTATATTATAGTTTATATATAATGTAAAAATCATATAATATACAATACATATAATATAGATAATTTCAAAAATTAAAGCAGGAGGTATTCTCGTGAGTCAAGAAAAACTTCTTAATCTGCTTAAAGTTCAAAAATGTATTTATCCTCCGGAAGATTTTGTAAAAAATGCAAATGTAAAAGATTATGAAGCTGAATATAAAAGATTTCTAGAAAATCCAGAGAAATTTTGGGAAGAAGTAGCAAATCAACTTTTTTGGTATAAAAAATGGGATAAGGTTCTTGAATGGAATTATCCTTATGCTAAATGGTTTGTTGGAGGAAAAACAAATATTACTGTAAATGCCTTAGACAAAAATATAGAAAAAGGATTAAAAAATAAAGTAGCGTTTTTCTGGGAAGACGAATTTGGAAATGAGAAAGTTGTAACATATGGAGAGCTCTATAGACTTGTAAATAAAATAGCAAATGCTTTAAGAAGGGCTGGAGTAAAAAAAGGAGATAGAGTTGTAATTTATATGCCTTTGGTAGTTGAACAAATTGCAGCTATGCTTGCGTGTGCAAGAATAGGAGCAATTCACTCCGTGGTATATGCTGGTTTTAGTGCTCCAGCTTTAAGACATAGAATTCAAGATGCAGAAGCAAAATTAGTAATAACAGCTGATGTTACTATAAGACGTGGAAGAGCTATTCCTTTAAAACAGATTGTTGATGAAGCTATTAGAGATTTAGAATATGTAGAAAAAGTTGTCGTTTTAAGAAGATTACAACCCAAAGTGGATTTAATTGGAGAAAAAGAAGTTGATTTCTATGATTTTATAAAAGATGAAAGTAATTATTGCGAACCTGAAATCATGGATGCAGAAGATCCTTTATTTATTCTTTATACTTCGGGTTCAACAGGTAAACCTAAAGGAGTTCTTCATACTACTGGTGGATATATGGTAGGAACATACTATTCTATGAAAACGGTTTTTGATTTAAAAGATTCAGATATTTATTGGTGTACAGCAGATCCAGGATGGATTACAGGACATAGTTATATAGCTTATGGACCTCTTTTAGCAGGAGCAACTCAAGTTATAGCAGAAGGTGCACCTAATTATCCTGATCCTGGCAGATGGTGGAGAATAATAGAAAAATATGGAGTTACTATCTTTTATACAGCTCCTACAGCTATTAGAATGTTTATGGCAGCTGGAGAAGAGTGGCCAAACAAATATGATTTATCATCTTTAAGACTTTTAGGTTCAGTTGGAGAACCTATAAATCCAGAAGCATGGCTTTGGTACTATAGAGTTATCGGAAAAGAAAGATGTCCTATTGTAGATACTTGGTGGCAAACAGAAACAGGTTCTGTTATGATAACAACAATAGATTCTTTACCTATGAAACCTGGAAAAGCTGGAAAACCTGTTCCTGGTGTTATTGCAGATGTAGTAGATAAAAATGGAAATCCGGTTGAACCAAATAAAGGTGGATTTTTAGTAATTAAATATCCTTGGCCAACTATGATGAGAACTATTTATAAAGATAAGGAAAGATATGAAAAATATTGGAATACCATTCCAAATTGTTATTTTGCTGGAGACATTGCAACAAAGGACGAAGACGGTTATATCATGGTTCTTGGTAGAGCTGACGATGTTATCAATGTTTCTGGACATAGAATAGGAACTATGGAAGTAGAATCTGCTTTAGTTTCTCATCCTGCCGTAGCAGAAGCTGCAGTTATTGGAAAACCGCATCCTGTTAAAGGAGAAACTATAAAAGCATTTATAGTTCTAAGAAAAGATCATAAGCCTTCCGAAAAACTTATTGAAGATATAAAATATCATGTTAGAATGGAACTTGGAGCTTTAGCAGTTCCATCTGAAATAGAATTTGTAGACAAGCTTCCAAAAACTAGAAGTGGAAAAATAATGAGAAGAGTTTTAAAAGCTAAAGAACTAGGAATGGATCCCGGAGATTTATCTACTTTAGAAGAATAATACCTTGGGGCGTTTTCGCCCCATTTTACCTTATAACAGAGAAAATAAATGATATTAGTCTCAGGAAACTTTTTAAATGATACAAAAAATTTTTATCTTCTTTATCCAAAAAAAGTATATGTTAATGTTCCTCAAACATTTTTGAAAGATGCTTTAAATAATAACAAAGTTTATTTTATCCTTATATCTTTTGAAAAGAGCATAGAAAAATATAAATATAATAAAAAAGAAAAAAGTTCTATTTTAAATATAAAAAATTTAGTTATTGAAATTAAGGGATTTGATAAAGTAAATTTAGAAAAATTAAAAAGGAATTTACTTAAAAAAGATTATGAAGTTGGATTTTTAAACTGGGAAATTCAAAAAAAGGAATATTTAAATTTAATAAAAAAAATAAAAGAGGAAATAAAAAAGGGGACATTTTATCAAGTAAATTTAACAAATAGAGCTAATTTCTCTTTTGAGAGGAAAAGTGAAAATGATCTTTTAAACTTATTTTTAAATTTTTATAAAACTCAAAAAGTTCCTTATGCCTATTTAATTTCCTTAAAAGATTTTTTTATTATATCTGGAAGTATGGAACTTTTTTTAAAAAGAGAAAAAGAAAAACTTCTTTCAGGTCCCATAAAAGGCACCATTTCCATAAAAGAAAGCATAAAAAATCTTTTTTCTGAAAAAGAAAAGAGCGAACATCTTATGATTGTAGATATCATGAGAAATGACATAAATCTCATTGGAAAAGAAAAAAAAGTAGAGCTTTTTAAAGTAGAAAAATATTCCACACTTTACCATCTTGTTAGTTATATATATGGAGAAAGCTTTTTAGATAACTATTTTATAATAGATAGAACCTTACCTGTGGCTTCAGTTACTGGAGCTCCAAAATATACAGCATGTAAATTTATTTTTGAAAATGAACCTTTTAATAGAGAAACTTATTGTGGAATTTCTATTTTGAAAATGTCAAAAGATTTCTTTGTTTCCTGTGTAAATATTCGTCATATTCTTGGAAAAGGAAATAAACTTTCTTACTTTTCCGGAGGAGGAATTGTTTATGATAGTTATCCGGAAAAAGAATGGGAAGAAATAAATTTAAAGATGAAAGCTTTCTTAAATGCTATTTAAAATTTCTAATATAATAGGAAATTGGATTTCCATATCTTTCTAGTACTGGAATAAAAGAAGCTTTTAAGGTACCATCATAAAACTTCTCATGCTCGGAAAAATATTTATTTTCATATAAAGCATAAAGCTTTTTTTCTTTTGAAGGCGTAAAGACAGGCATAATAACATTTGCTCCAGCCTTAAAGGCAAAATTCAAAACTTCTTCAAGAGGAAAAAATTTTGTTCCAAGCGTTATTAAAGCTGTTGAAGCTACTATATTTGGAGTTTTTAATAAAATTCTAAAAATAGCAATAAGTTTTATATTTAAAAAAAATCTATCCTTTTCATTTAAAATTTTTACTCCCTTTTCTAAAAGGTTAAAAAGTTTTGTGTATTTTTGAGGTATATAAGGGCCTATTCCTATCATATCTGGTTTTAGTTTTTGTATTAGCCGTATGTCTTTATATAGATTTAAAGGATTATCAAAAGGTAAACCAACTAAAAATCCAGTTCCCACTTGATACCCAATTTCCTTTAAAGTATACAGGGTTTTAATTCTATTTTCATAACTATGAAGATTATCTTTATAGTGGTAAAGATAATACCTTTTGGGAGTTGCCACTTCAAATCTAAGTAAGTAACGCCTTGCTCCAAGTGAAAAGAGATCCTTTAAAATTTTTTTTGGGAGCTCTCCTAAAGATAAAGTAATTTCAAAATTATATTTACTTTTAGCTAAAGTAACTATCTTTTTTAAAAATTCAAAATGTTTTTTAGAAATAATTTCTCCACTTTGAATGGCAACAGAGGTATATTTTAAATTTTTAACCTTTTCAAAAATTTTTTTCAAAGTTTCTAAGTTTATATAATACCTTTTAAGATTTTTATTTTCTCTATTTACTCCGCAATAAAAACAAGCTTTTTGACATATATTTGATATTTCTATTAAAGCTCTAAAAAAAACATATCTTCCGCTATAGTATTTTCTTACTTTATAAGCTTCTTCTAAGAGATCCTTAGGAATTTCTTTAGTTTTTAATAAGGATAAAATTTCATTTTTTGAAAGCATTTTCAGAGCTTTCCAAATATTTTCCCTGATATAAACCTTTTTTTTCAAAAGTTTTTTTAATAGTATTTAAAACTTTCATTTTTTCTTTAAAAGAACACCAGGAAGGGGCTATTAAAATATCCTCGGGTGCTTCTCCTGTTACTCTTTGAATAACTATGTTTTTTGGAAGATAAGCTATAAAGTCTGTTACTAAATCTGCATATTCTTCTAAAGAAAATAAAGGAAATTTTTCTTTCTTATAAATCTCGGCTAAAGGAGTATCTTTTAAAATATGAAGAGGATGAATTTTTATTCCATCTATAGGTAAAGTAGATAAAATTTTTGCTGTTTCTAACATTTCTTCCTTTGTTTCAGTGGGAAATCCTAAAATAATGTGCGTACATACATTTATCTTAGGAAATTTATTTTTTGTTAAGAAAAGTGCTTTTAAAAAATCACTAAAATAATGCCCTCTATTTATCCACTTTAAAGTTTTAAAATGTGGACTTTGAAGTCCATATTCTATCCAAACTAGATAGTTATCTGTGTAGGAATTTATAAGATTTAAAATATCTTCATTTACACAGTCTGGACGTGTTCCTATTATAATTCCTACAACTTCAGGATATTTTTTTATAAGATCATATTTCCTTTTTAAATTTTCTATAGTATCAAAAGTATTTGTATAACTTTGAAAATAAACTAGAAATTTTTTTGCTTTGTATCTTTTTTTTGCAAATTCTATACCTTTTTCTATTTGTTTTTCCAAAGGAAGTTTTTCCTTATAAGAAGAACCTTGATAGCAGTATATACAACCTTTTTGTCCATTTAAACGATTCGGACAAGTAAAACCTGCATCTACTGGAATCCTTTGAACTCTTTCCCCAAATATATCTTTTAAATATTTATTAAAGCTATAGTAGTATTCCTTTTCCATATTTTAATCTTCTTCCTTTATTAAAAACTTTTCAATAAGAATATTTTGTAGGATATTTACATAGTTATTTACAACCCAATATAAAACTAGTCCTGCTGGAAAAGTTGCAAACATAATAGTAAATATTATTGCCATTATATAATTCATATTTTTTGCCATTTGATCTTGTTGAGTTTGACTTTGTGATACTCCGGGCATAAGTTTTGAAGAAAAAAGCATAGATATACCAAATAAGATAGGTAAAATAAAGTAAGGATCTGGCGAAGCTAAATCTGGAATCCATAAAAAGCTTGCACCTTTAAGTTCCACGGCATTATAAAAAAGTTCATATAAAGCAAAGAAAATTGGTATTTGAAGTAAAATTGGAAGACAACCTGAAAATGGATTTGCCCCAATTTCCTTATAAACTTTCATCATTTCTTGTTGCATTTTCATTGGATCTGAAGCGTATTTCTTTTGAATTTCTTGAATTTTAGGAGCAAGTTTTTGCATATTTTTCATGCCAACATAGCTTTTATAAACAAGGGGAGTAAGAAGAATTCTAATTATTATTGTAAATATAATAATATCTAAACCCCAATTTGGAATATATTTATGTAAAAATAAGAAAAACTTTAAAAAAGCTTTGGCTAAAAAGCCAAAAATACCAAAATCTATAGCATCTTCCATATTATATTTTTCTAAAAGAGTATAGAATTTAGGTCCAGAAAATACTAAATTGTTTTCTTTTAATTTATTTAAAACATAACTTTTATTATCTTTTTTACTAATAATAGCATCCGTAAAATCATTTAAAGGATTTAAAGCCATAAGGAAATATTTACTATCTTCTCCCGCCCAATCTACAAAGGTGTATCTCTGGGAATAGGTTATATCGTTAGGATCTATTCTTAATACTTTATTTTCAAGCTTTAAAATAGGACCTAAATGTCCCCTATTTTCATTAATTTTTTTGGGAAGCTCCGGAATAAGTACGTAAGCTTTCTTCAAATTGCTATCAAAGTTTATAGTGTAATCTTTATTAAAAATAAATTTTTTATAGTAAGTTTTATTATCTACACTTGTTTTACATATAAGCTTTACTTTAGCATTTTCTTTATTTAGAGAACAACTAAAAAGAGCATTATTTATTCTTTTATCAAAAGTTTTATTTAAAGTATAAAGTTCAAAGGGATAATTTGAAAAATTTTTATCAACAAGATCTATTTTATATTTATATATATAAAAAGAGGTTAATTTAGCTCCTTTTAAATCTATAGTAGCTTTATAATTTTTTGTATCTATTTCTATTTTTTTATTAGAAGTTAAAGATTCTACAAGAATCTGTGAAGTTTTTATATTTAAATTTTGCTTTGTATTTTTAGGTTTTTGAATCATATTAAGGATAAAAATAACTGCCAAGGCTATTAAAAAACCTTGGAGAAAAGATTTTAAAAAATTCATACTTTCCTCCTAAATTTACTTGAAATTTTTGATAATGTATGATAACAAATTTTTGGAGCTTCTTTTAAGCTATGTTAAAATTCTGTTTAATTTAAATTCTTTTAAATTATTATATTTAGAGGCTTTTAATGCTAGAAAAATTAAATATAAAACCAAAAATTTTGTATTTTTTTGGAGTTACTTTTATATGTTTTTTATTTTCTCTAAACTTTTTTTTATCTTCTAAAAGTAATTTTAAAAAAATTTTATATAGAAATTATATGTATCTAAATCAAGCTTATGAAATATTTTCTTTTTATCAAAGAAATGAAGGAATTTTAAGAGTTTTAAAGAAAGATTTAGATATAAATAATGTTTTATCTAATCTTAAAATAAGTGTAATAGATACCTCGCTTTTATATTCCAAAAAAATAAATCCTTATTTAGAAGAACAAAAATATAAAATTCGTTTTAAAACTCAAAATTTAAATAATATTTCCAAACTTTTAGATATATTAAAAAATAAATACTTTGTTTCTTTAAGTAAACTAAAAATATCTAGACTTCAGAATAATATTTACGTAGTTTCTTTAGAAATAAAAAAATATAGAATTAAAAACTAAAGCTTTAATGTGGAGGAGAAATGTTTCTAGAAGATCTTGAAAAAATTTTGGAAAAGAGAATAGAGGAATTTCAAAAAAATAAGGATAAACCTCTAGACGAGCTCAGAAAACTTTCCTATACAATGTATATTTTAAAAAAGGGAGAAGATAAAATTATTCAAAAATTTGGAGAGGAAGCTATAGAAACTTTAATTGAATTTAAAAACAAAAATAAAGATCGTATTATTTATGAGACTTGTGATTTACTTTACTTTTTAACCTTGCTTTTAAAATTAAATAATATATCTTGGAAAGAAATTTTAAAGGAGCTTGAAAGTCGCCATGGAAAAAAGAGTAAAAATACTTAATACTTTAAAACAAATTTTTGATAAAGAAGATATCTTAGTAGATAATGCTTCATTAGAAACTTATAGCTATGATGCTACTCCTTTTTTAAAAGGCGAAAAACCGTTAGTTGTAGTTTTTCCCAGAAATGAAAAACAAGTTCAAGAGCTTGTGAAATTTGCATCTAAAGAAAATATTCCTCTTTATCCAAGAGGGTCGGGAAGTGGACTTACGGGTGGAGCTTTACCTACAAAAAAAGGTATTGTAGTTTCCTTTGAAAAAATGAATAAAGTGCATTTTATAGATGAGGAAGAACTTGTTGCTTTAGTAGAACCCGGAGTTATTACTTACAACTTTCAAAAGGAGGCAGAAAAAAAAGGTCTTTTTTATCCTCCAGATCCCTCAAGTTATAAATATTCTTCTATTGGGGGAAATATAGCCGAAAATGCTGGAGGACCAAGATGTGTAAAGTATGGAGTAACAAAAGATTATGTTTTAGATTTAGAATGTGTTTTTGCAGATGGAACTTTAACTAATGTAGGTTCTAAAACTATAAAGTGGGTATCTGGTTATAACTTAAAAGATATTATTGTTGGAAGTGAGGGAACCTTAGCCTTAATTACAAAAGCTTATTTAAAACTTATTCCTCTTCCTGAAACAAGAAAAACTGCTCTTTTTGCTTTTGAAAAAGTAGAAGATGCAGCTAAAACTGTTTTTGAAATTTTTAAAAGTAGAGTTATTCCTTCAGCTTTAGAATTTTTAGACGAGCCTTCTTTGGAAGCTATAAAAAATTATGTAGACTTACCTTATTTAAAAGATGAAAAAATAAAAACCATTTTAATTGTTGAAACAGATGGGTATGAGGAAGGTGCAAAAAAAGATATGGAAAAATGTATAAGTGTAGCAAAGGGAAATAATGCAATAGATATTATCTTTGCAAAAAATAATGAGGAAGCTGAACTTATTTGGAAAGCAAGAAGAAGTTTATCCCCAGCTATTATGAAATTAAAACCCTATAAGGTTAATGAAGATATTGTAGTTCCAAGAAAAAAACTTGTAGACGCTTTAAAAGGAGCTTACGAGATTGCAAAAGAGTTTAATCTTTTAGTAGTTTGTTTTGGCCATGCTGGAGATGGAAATATTCATGTTAATTTCTTATATGAGGAAGGTGAAGAAGATAAAGTTGAAAAAGCTGTAGAAAAGCTTTTCAAATACGTTATCAGCTTAGGAGGAGCAATTTCCGGAGAACATGGTATAGGACTTACAAAGGCAAAATTTTTACCTTTAGAAGTAAAAGAAGCTTACTATAAAATGAAGGACATAAAAAAAGCGTTAGATCCACAAAATATTTTAAATCCAGGAAAAATCTTTTTATTTTAAAAATATAATTTTTTATTTAAAAATTTGAATTATGATATAATCCTTAAAGATGGTGAAGTTGTAAATTTTTAACAGGGTTTTACACTTTTCAAGGAGGTTAGGATATGGCTGAAGAAAAAAAGGAAAATCAAGCTCAAAATCAAAATATACAAACTAAATCTCAAACTTCTCAAGATATTCAAGGAGGACAAAGTAATATTTTGGGAATAATCTCAATCTTTTTATCTATTTTAGCTTTAATGATAGCTCTTGTTGGAATCTTTTTACCTCAAAAGCTTGCTAATCAAGTAAATAAGGAATTCCAAAAAGTTTATGCTCATATTCAAGCTTTAGAAACTAAAACAGATAAATTGGAAAATAATTTAAAAGTTATTGAAAAAACTATTGCGCTTTTCCCTCAAAAATTTGTAACCGTAGAACAATTTGAAGCTTTAAAATCTCAGGTACAAGAAAATTCTAGAAAAATTGAAGCAAATTCCATTGCTCTTGCAAAAATATCTGCAACTATTTCTTCTTTAAGTCAAAATATTCTTACTATAACTAAAAAATTTGATAATTTAACAGAAAAAGTAGAGTATTTATATCAAGAGTTTTCTAATTTAAAAAATACAGTTAAAGCTTTAAATGAAGGGTTTAAAGAACTAAAAAATAGTCAAATTACTGTACTAAGAAAAGTTCAAGAACTTGAAGAAAAAGTAAGAAGAAAGCAAGATGTAATTTTAAGACCTATAAAACTTATAGGCATTATTCCTTCTAGAACCGGGGATTATGTTTATATCTTTGAAGTTGCTGGAAAAACAGTGTTTGCAAAACCAGGTATGGTTATAGATCCTAAAACAAATGAAATCTTTATAAGAGATAGTGGAAAAGCTATTATTACAAATTATCGTGTAATTCCTTATGCACCGGAATTAAAGGTAGTAAATCCAAACTCTCAAGTTCAAAAAAATTCTCAAGAACTTCTTAAAGAAAGTTCTCAAAATTCTTTAAAAATTGAAGGAAAACAGGTAAAAATAATCGAAAAAAAACAAGCAAATCAAACTAAATAAATTGTAGAGGCCCTAATTTTGGGCCTCTATTTTTAAATTATTCACTTTAGCTTTTTTAAAACCAAGAATTGCATTTGAAATATAAATATCCTGCGCTTTTAATAGATCTTTTAGATAAAGTTTTTTTACCTTCGCTATTCCTCTTTTTATAAAGATATCTCTTATACTTCCAGGTAAAATACCAGAAGCTATGGGAGGGGTATAAAGCTTTCCATCTATTTTTAAATATATATTTGAAGAGGAGGTTTCCGTTATTTCCCCCTTTTCATTTAGAATAATATTATCGTAATAACCCTTCTTTAAAGCTTCTTTCTTTACTAAGATATTAAAAGAGTAGCATGTAGTTTTAAAAAAGTTTAAGGGATTTTTCGAATATTTTTTATATTTAGAGATCCCTAAGATAATTTCTTTGTTAAGAGGTTTAAAAAAATCTAGCTCTAAAATAAAATCGAGTTTTCTTGCTTTTCCAAAAAAAGCTTTATCTCCTAAGCTTATTACTAATAATTTTGCTCTAAATACTTTTATTTTCTTACTATCTAAACTACTTTTATCATTTAAAGAATATAATTTTTCAAAAAATAGATTTTTAATTATCTTTTTAAAGTTAAAAAAAGAAATAGAAGGCATATTAAAAAATTTAAGTCCTTTTAAAAGACGTTTGTAGTGAAAGTCAATGTTTTCAGGAAAGTAAAGCTTGCCATTAAAATAATATAGTCTAAAAGTCTCAAACAATCCTTCTCCAAAATATAAAGTTCGATTTATCATGTTTTTCTTTGGGTTTTAATACCTCATAGTATGCTTTAATATGCCTTTTTAATTATAATTTAAAAATCATAATTTTATTTATATAATATAAATATTGTATAAAATATTTTAGGTGAGGTTTTTATGACGTTTCAGACAATTATAGATAAGTTTGTAAATAATATTCATTATGCATTTAGTTTTTTATTTTTTCTTCTAGCAATATTTTCACGAAAATATGGAAAAAGATTTATAGAAAAACTTACTAGGATTTTTTATAAAGATAATATTTTAAGCGAATATGAAAAAAACATTTTAGATATTGTTAATGCGGGTACTAACATTTTATCTTTGTTTTTTTTAGATATTTCTATTACTTTTTTAAATCTTCCTCAAAAATTTCTTTTTGTAAAGGACAAAATCTTTTTCTTTCTTTATTTATATCTATTTTATAAGCTTAGTTTTAAGTTTATAGATCTTATTTTTCTTAGTATAAAACAAAAAAAGGAAAAAGAGCTTGAGGACGATGATCAAAAGGCTATCTTAAGTACCTATTTAGAGCTTATAAGAAAAGGTGTAAAAATTTTAGTTTTGATTATTTTTGCTTTTTCTATATGTAGACATTTTGGTTTAGATGTATCTACCTTAATAGCGTCTTTAGGTATAGGTTCTTTAGCTGTTGGGCTTGCGACTCAAGATACTATAAAAAACTTTATATCTGGTCTTATAATAGTTTCAGATAAACCTTTTAGACTTGGAGATTACATTAGAATTTTAGGAGATAACATAGAAGGCCATGTAGTAGATATCGGAATAAGAAGTACAAAAATACTAACTTTAGACAATAATATTATAATTGTTCCAAATTCTACCTTAACCGAAAAGTCTATTGAGAATTTACATTATCCAAATCCCTTAATAAAAGGAAGAGTTCAAGTAGGAGTAGCTTACTCTTCAGATATTAAACTTGTTAAAAAGGTTATTTTTGAGGCTATATCTGAAACAGAAAATATTTTGGATATTCCAAAACCAAGCATAAACTTAATAAATTTTGGAGACTTAAGTTTAGATTTTTTAGTTTTATTTTATGTAAAAAGAAGGGATTTACTTTGGGACACTCAAAATTTACTTAGAGAAAAAATTTTAGAAAAATTTAGAAAATATAATATTGAAATTCCGTTTCCTCAACAAGATATTTGGTTTAGAAATGAACTTAAAATTTCTAAGGAAGATAAAACTAAAAATGAGGTAAAAAATGCTTAAAGTAAAAATATGTGGTATAACGTCTTTAGAGCAAGCTGTAAGTATAGAAAAATTTGGTGCAGATGCCCTTGGTTTTATATTTTTTAAAAAATCCAAAAGATATATTTCTCCAAAAGAAGTAAGAAAAATATCTAAAGCTTTAGGTCCTTTTATAAAGAAAGTAGGAGTATTTGTAAATGAAGATAAGTGGACTCTTTTAGAAATGCTTTCTTATTGTAACTTAGACTATGCTCAGCTTCATGGGGATGAAGATATAGAATATTGTAAATATATTGGGGAAGATAAAGTAATAAAAGCTTTTAGAGTTCCAAAGGATTTAAAGAAAGATGAATTTAATATGTATTTGGAAAAAATAAAAAAATATGAAAATTATGTTAAAGCTATTTTAATAGATACGTTAAAAAAGAATTCTTATGGAGGGACAGGAGAAGAAACTAATTGGGATTTTGTTAAATATCTTGTAGAAAATATAAATGTTCCAGTTATTTTATCTGGTGGCATAGGTTTAGATAATATTGAAAAAGTTAAAAATATTTCAAATCTTTATGGAGTAGATGCAAATTCTAAACTTGAAATCTCTCCCGGAGTTAAGGATCTAGAAAAAGTAAAAATTTTTATAAAACAAGCTAAAGGTTTGTAAATTTTTAAAAATGTATAATTTGCTTTTAAGTTTTTAAAATTTTTGAAGGAGGCTTTTAAATGCTTGAGCTTTTAAAGGGCTTTAAAAGAAGCCATTATTGTGGGGAAGTGAAAGAAGAAGATATTGGAAAGGAAGTATATCTTTGCGGTTGGTGCCATAAAGTTAGAGATCACGGTGGTTTAATTTTTATAGATTTAAGAGATAGAACAGGAAAAATTCAAGTAGTAATTGCAGAAAATTTAGATGAATATTTTAAGACTGCAGATAAAGAAAAGCTTGAAGAAGGTTTAGAAGAGAATTTAAGAAAAGCTTTTGAGATTGCAAAAAAACTCCATAGTGAAGATGTTATAGCTGTAAGAGGAGTTGTAAGAAAAAGACCGGAAGGAACGGAAAATCCAAATTTAAAGACAGGGAATATAGAAGTTTATGTAAAAGAATTAAAACTTTTAAATAAATCTGAACCTATTCCTTTCCCAATAGAAGATGATATTAATATAGGAGAAGAAACAAGACTTTCTTATAGATTTTTAGATTTAAGACGTCCAAAAATGCAAAGAAATTTAAAAGTTCGCTCAGACTTAAGTAAACTTGTCAGAGATATTCTTTTTGAAGAAGGATTTATAGAAATAGAAACTCCTTATCTAACAAAATCCACTCCAGAGGGAGCTAGGGATTTTCTAGTTCCAGCACGTCTTCATCCAGGAAAATTTTATGCTTTGCCTCAATCTCCTCAACTTTTCAAGCAAATTTTAATGATTTCGGGATTTGATAAGTATTTCCAAATAGCAAGATGTTTTAGAGATGAAGATTTAAGAGCTGATAGGCAACCAGAATTTACTCAAATAGATTTAGAAATGTCTTTTGTAGATGAAGAAGATGTTCAAAAAGTAGCTGAAAGAATTTTAAAAGAAGCCTTTGAAAAATTCAAAGGAAAAAAAATAGAAAAAATAGATAAAATTTCTTACCTAGATGCAATGAATAAATATGGTTCAGATAAACCAGATAGAAGACTCTTTATAAAGGGTGAAGAAGAGGAATTTAGAAAAGAAATGCAACTAGTTGATTTAACAGATGTATTTAAAGATACAAACTTAAAAGTATTTAAAAAAATCATAGAAAATGGTGGAGTTGTAAAAGCTTTAGTATTTCCAAAAGGTGCAAATTATATGTCTAGAAAAGATATAGATGACTTAACAAAGTATGCTCAAAGTATAGGTGCTAAAGGACTTGCTTGGATAAAGGTTTTAGAGGATTTATCTTTTCAATCTCCTATTGCTAAATTTTTAAAAGAAGAAGAAATAAATGAAATAAAAAATAGACTTAAACTTCAAAAAGATGATTTAGTATTTTTCATGGTAGATACCTGGGATAATGCCTGTGAAATCTTGGGAAAAGTAAGGCTTTATTTGGGAGAAAAATATAATTTAATAGATAAAGATAAAATTGATGCTCTTTGGGTAGTAGATTTTCCAATGTTTTTCTATAATGAAGAAGAAAAAAGATTTGAATCCATGCATCATCCTTTTACTTCCCCTAAAGAAAAAGATATGGAGAAGGTTTTCAAACTTGCATCTTTAATTAGGGAAAGTGAAGAAATTCCAAAAGAAGCTTTTGAACTAGCAAGCCAAATAAAAGCAAGAGCCTATGATCTTGTAGTAAATGGAGTAGAAGTAGCAGGTGGTTCTATTCGTATTCATAGAGAAGATATTCAAGAAGCAATTTTTGACATTATTGGACTTTCAAAGGAAGATGCTGAAGAAAGATTTGGATTTTTCTTAAAAGCTTTAAAATATGGAGCTCCACCTCATGGAGGACTAGCATTTGGATTTGATAGACTTCTTACTTTAATTTTAGATGAAGACAGTATCCGGGAAGTTATAGCTTTCCCAAAAACTCAAAAAGCTCAATGTTTACTTACAAATGCTCCAGATAGAGTGGATGAAAATCAATTAAAGGAAGTTCATATAAAGGTAGATTTACCTGAAGAAGATTAATTTTATGTTATTTTAACTTTTGGATATTTATTATAGGAGAGAGAAAAAATGAAAGTATTAGTTCCAGCCTCAACTTCTAATTTAGGTCCTGCTTTTGATGCAGTGGGTTTAGCTTTAAATTTATACAATGAGTTTATTGTAGAACCTTCGAAGGACTATGAAATAGAAGTAAAAAAGGAAGGTGAAGTAGTATTTCTAACAGAGGAAGATATAAAAAAGCTTGAAACTTTAGATAATTTATTTTTAAAAGCTTATAGAACTACATGTGCTTATTTAGGAAAAGAAGTTCCTATAAAACTTACTGAAATTATAAGAATTCCTATTGGTAGAGGGCTTGGATCTTCTGCAACTGCAATTGTCGGTGGAATTTTAGCAGCTCAAAAAATTTTAAATAAAGAGCTGTCTTTAGATGAATTTTTAGATATTTCCTTTAAATTTGAAAGTCATCCAGATAATGTTTTACCTGCTTATCTTGGAGGTCTAATAGTAGCTGCAACGGATAATGAGGTTTCATATATAAAACTTGATTTTCCTCAAGAACTTAAAATTGTTATTGTAGTTCCTGAAATTTATTTGGCAACTGAAGATAGTAGAAAAGTTCTTCCAAAGCAAGTTCCTTTAAAAGATGCTATTTTTAATATTCAACATACAGCTCTTTTAATTGCAGCTTTAAGAGAAAAAAAATATGAACTTTTAAGAGAGGCTGTAAAAGATAAAATTCATCAACCTTATCGATCTAAACTTATTCCATCTTTTTGGGATGTTATAAAAGTAGCTTATGATAAAGGAGCTTTGGCATCCTTTTTATCTGGAGCTGGATCTTGCATGGCTGCATTTTGCTTAGAAAATGAAGATGAAATAGGTAAAGCTATGTGTGAAGTTTTTGAAAGTGATGGAATCCAAGCAAAGTATCTTGTTTTAAAGGCGGATTTAGAGGGAGCTAAAGTCATCAAATAGATTTTTTTTATTATTTTTTGTAAAATTTTTGTAAAAATTTCAAAACTATTTGGAGGAATTGAATGGAAAATTTAAAGTTTCCTACCATAAGAGAGCTTGCTAAATTAAAAGAAGATTTAGCTCCCGGTCATAGACTTTGTGCTGGATGTGGAGCATCTATAATTTTTAGACAATTAACTTTAGTAGCAAAATATTATGGTTACAAGCTTGTATTTGTGAATGCCACTGGATGTTTAGAAGTTTGTACAAGTATATATCCTTATACTTCCTGGGAAACTTCCTGGATGCATAATGCTTTTGAAAATGCAGCAGCCACAGCTTCTGGAGTGGAAGCGGCTTTAAAGGTTTTAAAGAAAAAAGGAATTATTAAAGAAGATGAAAAAATTAAAGTTGTGGCTATGGGTGGAGATGGTGGAACTTATGACATAGGGCTTCAATCTTTATCTGGAGCATTGGAAAGAAGACATGATTTTATATATATTTGTTATGACAATGAAGCTTATATGAATACGGGAATTCAAAGATCCGGAGCTACTCCTACTTATGCAAATACAACTACTGAACCTGTAGGAAAAGTTAAACCTGGAAAAGATGAACCTAGGAAAAATTTAACAGAAATTGTTGCAGCTCACGATATTCCTTATGTAGCTCAAACTACTCCGGCTCATTTTAATGATATTATTAGAAAATTTGCAAAAGCCTTATTTACCAAAGGACCTGCATTTTTAAATGTTTTTTCTGTATGTCCAAGAGGTTGGAGATATAAAGATGAACTTGGTTTTGAAGTTTCACGTTTAGCTGTAGATACTTGTTATTGGCCTTTATATGAAGTAATAAATGGAAAATATGTAATTAACTATAAGCCAAGAAATAAAAAACCCATAGAAGAATTTTTAAAACTTCAAGGAAGATTTAAACATTTATTTACTCCTCAAAATAAACATTTAATAGATAAACTTCAAGAAATGGTAGATAGAAATTGGGAAAGACTTTTAGCTAAAGAAGAAGCTACAAAAAATTTATAATTTAAAGGGGCTTTCTAAGCCCCTTTTATATACTTTTGGTTTTTAATTTAAAAATTTTCAAATCTAAATAAGATGGCTTTCTTTACTTTTCTATTTAAAAAATCCTTTCTAGAACTTTGTTAAAATTTAGTCTCAAATTATTATTTTAAAAAGGAGGAAATCTTGATAGTAGTAGCTCATAATTTTGCATCTCAAGCTCGTCTTGAGGACATGGCTAGAAATGCTTTTGCATATGGAATTGATCTTTTTGTAATTTCAAAAGCTAGTGGAATGGCTATGCAATCTGGAATTCCCGTTGTAAATAGACTTGCTTTTGAAAATGGAAAAAATGTTTTGATAACAAAAGATTTAAAAGAAGCTATAGAACTTACAAAGCCAAGCAAAGTAATTTTAGTTTATGATTTAGCTGAGGAAGAGTTGGATTTAAATAAAGAAAATATAGATGAAAAAACTATGCTTGTATTTTTTGGAAATTATCCTGTAAAAAATGAACTTAATTTAGGAATACCTTATTTTATTTCTCCAAAGGGTCTTTCTGAACCAGGTCAATTTGTTGCTATAATGGAAAGAATTAAAAATAAATAAGGGTGAAAAGATGCTTGATATAAATTTAATAAGAAAAGAAACAGATAAAGTTATTCAAAGGCTAAATACCCGAGGAGATGATTATAAAAGTTTTATTTATAAAGTGCTTGAGTTGGATGACAAAAGAAAAGAAATTACAAAAAAACTTCAAACTCTTCAGGAAAAAAGAAACAAAACATCAAAAGAAATTGGAATATTAATGGGAAAATACAAAAAAGGAGAAATCGGTCTTGAGGTTGTAGAAGAAAAGAAAAAAGAAGTTGAAAAAATAAAAGAAGATATTGTTAAGCTTGAAAGTGATCTAAGACAAGTAAAAAATGAACTTAGAGCTAATTTATTAAAAATACCAAATCTTCCTCATGAAAGTGTTCCTATTGGAAAAGATGAAACAGAAAATAAAGTTCTTTATTATTGGGGAGAAAAAAAAGAATTTCCTTTTAAACCACGTGAACATTGGGAAATTGGTCAAAAATTAAATATTTTTGATTTTGATAGAGCCGCTAAATTATCTGGTTCAAGATTTGTTATTTATAAGGCTTATGGAGCTCTTTTAGAAAGAGCTTTAATTAATCTTATGCTAGATATTCATACAAAAGAACATGGATATGTAGAAATTTTGCCACCATTTTTAGTTAAAGGGGAGATTTTGGAGGGAACGGGTCAGCTCCCAAAATTTAAAGATGATCTCTATAAAATAGAAGGTGAGGATTTATATTTAATTCCTACGGCAGAAGTTCCATTAACAAATATTTATAGAAATGAAATAATAGATGAGAAATACCTTCCTATTAAGCTTACAGCATATACTCCCTGTTTTAGAAAAGAAGCCGGAAGTTATGGAAAAGATGTTAAAGGTATTATTCGTCAACATCAATTTAATAAAGTGGAGCTTGTAAAAATTGTAAAACCAGAAGAATCTTATAAGGAACTTGAAAGCCTTTTAAAAAATGCCGAAAAAATTTTACAAGTTTTAAATCTTCACTATAGGGTTGTAGAACTTTGCACAGGAGATCTTGGTTTTTCTGCAGCAAAAACTTATGATATAGAAGTTTGGCTTCCAGGTCAAGGTAAATATAGGGAAATTTCTTCTTGTTCCAACTGCGAAGATTTTCAGGCTCGAAGAATGAATTTAAAAGTTAAAACTAAAGATAAAAGAAAATATTTTCCACATACTTTAAATGGTTCCGGACTTGCAGTTGGAAGAACTGTAGTTGCAATTTTAGAGCAGTATCAACAAGAAGATGGTTCAGTGATAGTTCCAGAAGCTCTAAGAGATTATATGAAAATGGATGTTTTACAACCTTTTGAGGCTTTGCCTTAAAATGATAAAAGATTATCTTTCACATATTTTTATAAGAAAAATAAAAAATAACATACAAAAACTTTTCTTTTATTTTGTTTTTGTATCCCTTATCTTTGCACTTTCAAATTTAAAAAACCTTTTTGCCTTTGCTCAATCTTTAAAAGAGATTCTTACACCCCCTATATCAAGTATAGTTTATGATAGAAATGGAAAAGTAATAGGGTATCTGTATAAAGATCAATTTCGTCTTTATGCCAAATATGAAGAAATTCCACCATTTGTTATAAAAGCGTTAATTGCAACGGAAGATGAAAGATTTTTTAAACATGGGGGTATAGATTTAAAAGGTATTGCACGAGCAGCCTTTGAAAATTTAAAGAATTTAAAGATAAAGCAAGGTGGTTCTACTATAACTCAGCAACTTGTAAAAATGGTTTTTTTATCCCCCAAAAGAACAATTTCTAGAAAATTAAAAGAAATTGTTTTGGCTCAAGAAATAGAAAAAAAGCTTTCTAAAAAAGATATTTTAGAGCTTTATTTAAATTATGCCTATTTTGGAGAAGGGGCTTATGGAATAAAAACAGCAGCTTGGGTTTATTTTGGAAAAGATTTAAAAAATTTAACTTTACCGGAAGCTGCACTTTTGATAGGTTTAATTCGGGCTCCAGCTTACTATAATCCTTTTCGTCATCCGGAAAAAGCTATAAAAAGAAGAAATATTGTTTTAACAAATATGTATAAACTTGGATTTATAAATTTAATAGAATATACAAAAGCCGTTTCCTCACCTTTAGGAATCTTAAAAAAACCCAATCACCCAAAAAATAGAGGTTATATTTTAGATTATATAAAGAAAAAATTAAAAGCTCTTTTATATGATGATCTAGTTATTTATCAGGGTGGTTTAAAAATTTATACTACAGTAGATTTACGTCTTCAAAATTTAGCTCAAAATTATTTAAAAAATTATGTAAACAAACTTGCTAAAAAGCATAATATTTCAGATCTACAAGGAGCTGCTTTTGGAATAAATAAAAAAGGACAAATTCTTTTTATGGTTGGAGGAAAGGATTATAAGGAAACTCAATTTAATAGAGTTTATCAAGCAAAGCGTCCCATAGGTTCTACGATAAAACCTTTTATATATTTGGAAGCTTTAAAACGAAATTTTAACTATACTACGCTTTTAGCTGATACTCCGATTTCTTTTAAACTTACAAATAATAGATTTTGGACACCTTTAAATTATGAAAAAAGATTTCATGGTCCCATAAAACTTAAAAATGCTTTAATTTATTCTATAAACGTAGCAACTATTCACTTAGCCTTAGATTTAGGCCCTGGAGATGTTTATCAAGTTTTAAGAAAATATGGTTTTGTAAAAAAATATTTTGACCTAAGTTATGTTTTAGGTGCTTGTCAATCAAATTTATGGAATCTTTTAAGAAATTATGAAGTATTTGCAAATAAGGGAATAATTTATGAGCCTTATATAATTGAGGAAATAAAAAATTTTGAAGGAAAAACAGTTTATAAACATAAACTTGCAAGTATAGTTATGGAAAATCCAAGAAATATAAAAAAGATTCTCCCGCTTTTAGCGGCTATAACAAAATATGGAACTGCAAAAAGGCTTAAGTATCTTTGGAGATATTTTCCAGTTTATGGAAAAACCGGAACAACAAATGCTTTTAGAGATACTTACTTTGTAGGCTGGACTCCAAAATTTTTAATGGGAATATGGATAGGAAGAGATTCTTATAAAAGTCTTTGGAAAGGTGCTACGGGAGGCAATACTGCCGCGCCTTTATGGGGCTTAATAGCAAAAAAGATATATTTTCTTCTATAAATTTTTTAATTTAGATGTTAAAAATATTAAAACCTAATTTTTTCTTTAAAAAAGACAAAAAAATAAAAAAACGGAGGTAAAAATGAAGGTTATTTTTGGAAGATTTGCAAATTATTTAGAGGAAAATGTAAAAAAATATATAGATGTTGAAAATTTAAATATAAATATTTCTAATTTTTCTGATGGGGAAATTTATGTAGAAGGAAAAGATAATATCTTTAATAAAGAAGTTTTATTTATTCAAACTTTTCCAAGATATAAAATAAATGAAGCTCTTGTAGAAGCTTTTATAGTTTTAGATGCTTTAAGAAGAGGAAACCCTAAAAAAATATATTTAGTTTTACCTTATTTTCCTTATGCAAGGCAAGATAGAAAAATAAATGAGCTTGATCCAATCTCTGCATCTTTAGTAGCTAAACTTTTTGAAACAAGTGGGGCTGATGTAGTCATAACTTTAGATCTGCATGCGCCTCAAATTGCAGGAAATTTCAAAATTCCTTGTTTTGAAGTTTCTGCTTTAAATACTTTTGCAAACTATTTTAAAAATAAAGTAAAAGATGATTTTGTAGTAGTAGCTCCAGATGCCGGAGCTGCAAAAAGGGCAAGAAAATTTTCTAAACTTTTAGGAGATCTTCCAGTAGTAATAATAGATAAATACAGACCAAAACCTAATGTTTCGGAAGTTGCGGCTATATTTGGTGATATTGAAGATAAAAACTGTATTTTAATAGATGACATGATAGATACTGCCGGAACTATTACCAATGCGGCAAAATTTTTAAAAGAAAAAGGAGCAAAGGATATTTACATTTGTGCTACCCATGGAGTATTTTCTGGAAAAGCAAAGGAAAGAATAGAAGGTGTTTTAAAAGAAAATGTAGTAAAGGAGGTTGTTGTAACAAATTCTTTGCCTCAAGAAATAAAGGGATTAACAGTTTTAGATATTATGGGTGAGCTTTTAAAATTTTTCAAATAAATAAAATATTGTAATATATTGTTTAAATTAAAAAATCAAACTTGTTGAAAACTTTAAATTGAAAAACTAAAATATAGTTTGATAACAATTTTTAAGAGGGAATTTTGATCTTAACAACTTTAAAAAAATTATATCAAAGATTAATTGAAATAGCATTAACTGAGGATGAAGAAAGAGTAGCTAAAGGTCTTGCAATTGGTATATTTATAGGAACAATTCCTGTAGTTGGTGTTCATACAGTGTCTGCTATACTTGTAGCAAGTATATTGGGTTATAATCGTATTGCAGCAGCTGTAGGAACTTATATTCCAACAAATCCATGGACCACAGTTCCCCTTTTTATTTTAGAATATTATGTGGGAAGATTTATACTTAGAATGCTAGGCATTAGATTGACCTCCCAAACCTTAAAATTTTCATTAAGAAATCCTGAAGAGTTTTTAAAAATAGGAAAAAATATTTATATACCTATGTTAATAGGCGGGATATTTTTAGCTTTTATTTTTTCAATTTTAGGTTATTACCTTTTTAAAGTTTTTTTAAAAAAAACAAAAGAAGGAAAAAACAAATTTTTAAACTCCCAGAAAATTTTTTCTTGTATTCAAAATCCGCAGATACCAAAAAGTAAATGAGGATTTTATGAAACGGTCTAATAAAAAATATTGTTTTGAAAAAATAGGGATGGGATATCTTTAAATTTAGGACTTTAAAAATTACTTGTTTTTTGTTGATGAAAGTGAAAAGATCCTAGAAAGAGTAAAGATTGTATAAAGGGAGCATATCATGGAAAATTTAAAAAGAATTCTAGGGGCAGATTTTGATGCAAAAGAACTTTTAAATATTTTATTTAAATTTGCAAAGGAGATTAATAAAGATATAAACATAATGAATGTTTGTGGTTCTCATGAGCATACTATAACGGTTAGTGGTCTTAGAAATATTATGCCTGAAAATATTAATTTAATTCCAGGGCCCGGATGTCCAGTTTGTGTATGTGCACAAAAAGATATTAAAAAAGCTATTTATCTTTCTTTAAAGGAAAATGTTATTTTAGCTACTTACGGAGATATGCTCAGAGTTCCTGTGAAACTTAATGAAGAAGAAAAAGAGATTTTTAAAGTAGACTCTTCAGTTATTTCTTTAAGGCAAATAGGGGGTAATTATAAAATAGTATCTTCTCCCTTAGAGGTTTTAAAACTTGCTTTAAATAATCCAGATAAAAAAATAGTTTTTTTCTCAGTAGGTTTTGAAACAACAACTGCGCCTTTAGTAGGTTTTTTAAATATGGATTTACCTAAAAATTTATATTTTTTAATAGCTCATAAAATTACTCCAGCTATTGTAGATTACCTTTTAACAAATATTCCAGCCAAAGTAGATGCTTTTCTTCTTCCAGGTCATGTAAGTGCAATAATTGGAGAAGTAGCTTGGGAGTTTTTACCAAAAAAATACAAAATGCCAGGTGTAATAGCAGGTTTTACAGTTGAAAATCTTTTGCTTGGTTTTATAGAAATCTTAAGACAAATTTTGGAAAATGATATAAAAATTGAAAATGTTTACAAAACAGCTGTAAAAAAAGAAGGAAATAAATATACTTTAAAACTTTTTGAAAAATATTTAAAAGTTTCTTCTGCTTATTGGCGTTCTATTGGGGAAGTTCCAAACTCTGCTCACTTTTTAAAAGATGAATTTTCCTATTTGGATGCTGAAGAGGTATTTGAAATACCGAATTTCAAGGAAGAAAAAATAGAGGGTTGCATTTGCGGAGAAATAGTTTTAGGGTTAAAATTACCCAAGGATTGCCCTTTGTTTAAAAAGGTTTGTACCCCTTTAAATCCTGTGGGACCTTGTATGGTATCTCATGAAGGAGCTTGTAATATTTGGTATAGATTTTCTAAGTTTTCTTAAAAATTAAAAAATATAAAAGGCAAAGAAAATGGGAAAAATAAGAAAAATTTTTTTAGTGTGTTTTGTAGTTTTACTTTCATTTTCGTATGCTCAAGAATCTCCTTTCGAAGAAATTCAAAAACAGATTCAAATTTTGGAAAAATTAAAAAAGGAAATTGAGCTTTTAATAAAAAAGAAGGAAGAAATTTTAAAAAAGTATAATCAAACTCTAAAAGCTTTAAAAGAAGAAGAAAAAAGACTTTTAAATTTGGAGAAAAAACTAAAAAGTGAGCGTTACAAAAAGCTTGCCAAAGCTTTTGAAAAAATGGATCCGGAGCAAGCTGCAAATTTAATAAATAATATGGATCCAGAGCTTCTTGCCTATATTTTATATAACATGAAACCGGCAAAAGCTGGTGAAATTTTACAATATGCAAATCCCCAAAAGGTAGATATAGTTTTAAAAAAAATGGTTAGTTTGGGTTTAGATAGTGAGCTTTTAAAAAGTTTAATTTGTAAAGAAAAATTAGATTTAAACATAACTTCTAATTTAAATCAAATTTCAATAAATAGAGGGAAAAAATGAAGGTACTTGTAAATTTACTTTTATTATTTTCTATATCCCTGGCTTTTCCGAGCTTAAAAGAGCTTGAAAAGGAAAATCAGAAATTATCTCCGAGTGAGCTTAATAAAACTGTAAAAGATAATCTAAAAACCGAACTTAAATATTTAAACCTTTTTATGCAAGGATACGAGCAAATAAAGCAAAACTATGTTGTAGATAAACCTGCAAAGGAGCTTTTTGAAAATGCCTTAAGAGGTATGCTTCAAAAATTAGATCCTTATTCTACTTTATTTACTCCTCAAGAGCTAAAAGATTTTACAGAAGATACGGAAGGAGAGTTTGGAGGATTAGGTATAGAAATAACAAAGGCTAAGGGAGGAGGAATTTTAGTTATTACCCCTCTTGAAGGAACTCCCGCTTGGAAAGCTGGAATTCAACCTGGAGATATTATTGTAAAAGTAAATAATGTAACTTTAGGACCAGATATTACGGTTATGAAAGCTGTTCATTTGATGCGTGGGAAACCCGGAACAAAGGTAACTATTTGGATAAAAAGAAAGGGATGGGAAAAACCAAAACCCTTTACTCTTACAAGAGCTGTTATAAAGGTGAAAAGCGTAAAATACAAGGTTTTAAATACAAAATATGGAAAAATTGGATATATAAAGGTAACTCAATTTCAGGAAAGTACTCCAAAAGAATTTAAAAAAGCTATTTTGGATTTAGTAAATAATAAACATGTAAAAGGTTTAATTATTGATATGCGCTTTAATCCAGGAGGACTTTTATCTTCGGCAGTTTCCATGGTAGATATGTTTGTTCCTAAAAACAAGGTAGTTTTAAAAATAAAAGGAAAAAATGAATATGAAGTTTATAAATCCACTCATAAACCTATTATTCCAAAAGATATTCCAGTAGTAGTTTTAGTAAATCAAGCAACGGCTTCTGCTGCAGAAATTTTTACAGGAAATTTAAAAGATTATAAGCTTGCAACTATTGTTGGAGAAAAAACTTTCGGAAAAGGATGTGTTCAAAACATTTTTCCTCTCCCTTATGGATATGCCGTAAAACTTACAACTGCTTACTATTATCTTCCAAAAGGTGAATGTATCCAAGGTAGAGGAATAAAACCAGATATTGAAGTAAAACTTTCTAAAAAAGATAAAGAATTTCTAAAAAAACTTTCGGAAGAAGAAAAAAAACATCCTGAAAAAATTTTGGAATATAAAAAGCAACGTGAAAACTATATAGATAACCAGCTTAAAACTGCGATAGAAGTTATTGGAAAAAAATTAAAAGAGGAAGGTAAGCTTGAATAAAATATATAAGTTTATAGGAACTGCAGCTTATAGCGGGCTTCTTCCAAAAATGCCGGGAACTTGGGGCTCCATTTTTGGAGCTCTTTTTGTTTATTTTGTTTATCCGCATTTAACTTTGGTAGAAAAGCTTATTTTAATTATATTTTTTACAATTTTGGGCATAATAGCATCTTATAAACTTTCTTTGGAACTTAACGATGAAGATCCAGATATTGTAGTTATAGATGAGTTTGTTGGAATTTTAATAACATTTTTGTTAGTTCCTATTAACTTAAAAAATTTAATTTTAGGAACTATTTTATTTAGAGTTATAGATATTTTAAAACCTTTCCCTTTAAAAAAGTTAGAAAAGTATCCTTACGGTATAGGTATAATGCTAGATGACATAGTAGCAGGTATCATTTGTATGGTTTTGCTTTATTTATTTCAAAAAATTTAAATTAGTTCTAATTAACTTTAGTTTAAAATACAAAAATAAACTTTTAAAAGGATGCTTTTACTGTCATTCTTTACCTGGAGGCTAAAAATATGAGTGTTTGTGAAAATTTACAAAAAATTCAAGAAACTATAGAAAAAGTTTGTCAAAAAGTAGGAAGAAATCCCAAAGAAGTAAAAGTCCTAGGTGCTATAAAAGCTCAACATTTAGAAAAAATTATAGAAGCTATAGAATGTGGATTAAAACTAGTTGGAGAAAATTACATTCAAGAAGCTAGAGAAAGAATTTCTTTTCTAAAAGAAAAATATCCTGGAATAGAAGCTCACTTTATAGGTCATCTTCAAACAAATAAAGTAAAGTATGCTATAAAGCTTTTTGATGTTATTGAAACTGTTGATAGAGTTTCTTTAGTAGATGAACTTCAAAAAAGACTTTCTAAGGAAAATAAAACTTTAGATGTTTTAATAGAAGTTAAGCTCTCTTCTGAAGAAACAAAAACTGGATGTGAAGAAAAAGACTTAGAAAGTTTAGTAGAGTATATTTTAGAGAAAGGAAAAAATTTAAATTTAAAGGGTCTTATGACAATTCCTCCTTATTTTGAAGATAAAGAAAAGGTTAGACCCTACTTTAGAAAACTAAGAGAGCTCAGAGATAATTTAGAAAAAAAATTTAATATAAAACTTCCTGAGCTTTCTATGGGTATGAGCCATGATTTTGATATTGCTATAGAAGAGGGTGCTACAATAGTAAGAATAGGAACTTTACTTTTTGGAAAAAGGCAATATAAAAAAAGTTAATATAGCCCATAAATTGTAAGAAGTATTTTCAAAAAAGCTAAAAAAATTGGTTTTTTTTCTTAAAAATATTTTTAATGCCGTAAAACAAAATAAATTTCATTCCATTTTTTCTATTCTTGCCATTGCTGCAGCTATATCCTCTGTAGTTTTAATTGTTTGTGCTATTGAGGGAAGTTCTTATTTTGCAAAAAAACTTATAGAAAAAATGGGATCAGATATTGTTTTTGTTGCTCCCGGAACTCCTAAAAGTGATATTAGAAAGTTAAAGTTAAAATATTTCACTTTTAAAGATTTAGAAGCCTTAAAAAAAATTCCTTACACCTACTTTCATACTGGGGCCTTGGCAAAATGGGTTTTAATAAAAAGCTATAATGGAAAGAACTATGATTTTGCTTTAGTTTATGGAAACTTACCAAATATGTTTAAAGCTTGGAATATAAATATAGACTATGGAAGAGCTTTAAGTGAAAAAGATAGATATAAACGTGTGTGTGTAATAGGACATTATCTTGCAAAGGAAATTTTTGGAAAGGACGATGGAAGTATTATTGGAAAAAAGCTTTTAATAAATAATGTGCCAATAAAAGTTATAGGTATTTATGAAAAACTTGGCATTATCTATGGAGAAAACGAAGATAATCGTCTTTATATGCCAATTTATGCTTATAGGCAAAGTGTGGAGCCGGATTATAAACATTTATCTATTTTAGTTTTTAAAATAAAAGATATAAAGAAAGTCGATTGGGCTGCCAAGCAGGCCGAAGAAATTTTATTTCGTCTTCATAAGGAAAAAGATTTTACAGTTTATACACCGGGTTTAGTTAAAAAACTTTTAAATATGCTTTCAGCCACCTTAGCTTTCTTTTTAGGAATAGCAGTTTTTGTATCTATTATTGTAGGTGGATTTGTTCTAAGTAATATTTTCTATTTAAACGTTCAAAGTAGACGTTGGGAAATAGGATTAAGGCGTGCCTTAGGTGCAAAGAAGAGAGATATTTTATTTTTATTTTTATCCGAAGCTTTAATTTTATCTTTTTTTGGACTTATTTTGGGGCTTTTCATAGGATACTATGGTTCTAAAGCTTTAATTCCAAAGCTTGGTATTCCTTATATATTTTCCAAAAAAGTTTTTATTTTTTCTGCTTTAACAAGTATACTTATTGCTCTATTTTCAGCTTATAAACCGGCAAAAGAGGCATCTGAATATGAACCAGTTTTTTGTTTAAGGGAGAAAGTATAATATAATTTTATTTGAAAAATTTTTTAAATTTTTTTATAATAGCAAAATAAGCGTTGTTACACTTTATAATGTAAGTCTAATGTTTCTAATGCTTATTATAAGTTTATAAAAATACTTTTAAATGTGGGTGAAAAATGAATGGAAAGGTAAGCTGCCCCTATTATAAAGAATGTCCTATATTTGCGACATTTTACAATTCCAAAAATGAAAAAATTAGAAAATTTATAGAAAAATACTGTGAAGGAGATTATAAAGCTTGTTTAAGGTACAAACTTAAAGTCTCTGGAAAATCAGTTCCGCTACATCTTTTGCCAGATGGTAGTTATATAAAAGCATTTTCCTTAAAAAAATTATTGATACTCCTTACATCTGGGTTACTTCTTCTTTTCTCTTTTATAAACTTTGCTGCTTTTTATTTGGAAATAAACGATTTTGCATATAAATCTGAAAAAAATTTAGAATCTGAACTTTCTCGTCTTTTAAAAGAAGAATTAAAAAGAAGAATGGATATTCTTTTTAACGCCATAAATACTGTTTATATGGAATATAAAGATAAATTGCCAAAGGAAGAATTAGAAGAAAGAATAAAAAGTATAGTAAGAAAAGCTAGATATGGGCGTTCGGGATATTTTTGGATAAACGATATGAATTATAAAATGGTAATGCACCCTATAAAACCAGAATATGAAAACAAAACTTTTTTAAATGATCCTAAAGTTCCCTTTGTAAAATTAGGAGTAGATGCCTTAAAAGAATCTCATAAAGATTTTGCATATATAAAATATGAATTTTATAATCCTGCCACAAAAAAATATGAGCCAAAAATTTCTCTAGTAAGAGTTTTTAAACCTTATAATTGGGTAATAGGGACTGGAGCTTATGTATCTAGTTTGGAATATAGAATTATAAAGGCTTATTCTAAAAGTTTAGCTACAGCTAAAAAGAAAATTGAGGCAGTTTATCTTTCTGTAACAGTTATATTTTTGATATTATCTTTTTTATTAGTGAATTTTATCTTAAAAAATTATGTTTTTACACCTATAGATAACTTTTCAAAAACCCTTTCAAAAATTATTCACAGCTTTTTATTTTCTCAGAGAATAGAAATTTCATCTAAAACTCCGCTTGAATTGATTACTGCTATTTTATCTGTAAATGTTCTTTTACAAACTTTCAAAAATATTTCCTCTGAGGTTGTAAAAATAGCAAAAGGAATTTCTGAAGGAAATCTTAATGTAAAAATAGATAGAGACATTTTTAAAGGGGAACTTGAGGAACTTGGGAATGCTTTGGAAAGTATTATAGAAACTATAAAAGCTATACTTGTCGAAATTGAAAAAATGTCTTTAGCTCTTGCGGAAGGAAAAATAAATAATTTAGACTTAAACAAAAGTTTATTTAAAGGTGAACTTTTGAAACTTGAACACTCTTTGGAACGTATTTTGGAAAACTTTAGAAAAATAATTTCTATTATTGATAATATTGCTACAGATTTAGCTAAAGCTAATTTTAAAACTTATGATGAAAATCTTTTACCTGGAGATTTAAAGGAAATTCTACTCAAATTAAACAAAGCTAATATGGATATAAAAAAAGCATTAGAAATTTTGGCAGAAATACTGGAGAAATCTAATATCAATCAAGAAATAGATGTATCCCAATTTGAAGGTGAATTAAAGAAAGTTGCTAAATCAGTAAATAAATTTGCAAAAACATTTAAAGAAATTATTTTAGAAATTCAAAGATTTACAAAAGATTTGGAAAATGGAATTTTATCTACTAAATTGAATGAAAAGGTTTTCCCAGAAAGTTTAAAAGATCTAAAAGAATCTTTAATTGAAATTCACAAGACTTTCTTAAATA
This sequence comes from Aquificota bacterium, assembly GCA_027002265.1. GTDB lineage: Bacteria > Aquificota > Aquificia > Desulfurobacteriales > DQVG01 > DQVG01. The sequence goes on from JAMOTM010000077.1 coordinate 55,318, forward strand.
TTAAAGATACTTTACTTAAAATTTCCAAAGACTTAGCGAAGGGGAACTTAAAAATAAAAGTAGATGTAAATCAGTTTAAGGGAGAATTTAGGGAAATAGCAACTTCTTTAAATAAAGGCATAGAAACTTTAAGGTTTTCCATTGGAAAAACTATAAAAGTTATAAAAGAAAGTGTAAAAGCTTTAGAAGAAAAAGTAAATGAACTTGAAAATGCTCTAAATAAAATAAAAGAGCAAACTCAAACCACAAATGAAATTTCAGAGGAAATGAGCAAAGTCTATAAAGAAATTTTGGATCTTGCTAAAAAAATTCTAAATATAAAAGATTTATCTGGTGAAACTTTAGATACTGTAAATTCTGCAGAAAAAATTTTGGATATGATTAAAAGTAAACTTAAAGAAAGAACAAAAGAACTTACAAATATTGTAGAGGTAATTTTGCAAATAGCCGAGCAAACTAATATGCTTGCTTTAAATGCGGCAATTGAAGCGGCTCGTGCGGGAGAACATGGAAGAGGCTTTGCCGTAGTAGCAGATGAAGTTAGAAAACTAGCTCAAAAAGTCGTCTCTGCAACGGATCAAATTAGAGAAACAATATCTACCTTAAATAAGGATATAGAGGAGCAAGTAATAGAAAATATTGTAAATGCTTTTAAAACTATAAAAGAGTCTATGGAAAAATTAGAAAAAATAGTAGAAGAAACATCTCAAACAGCTCAAAAAGATTCTAAAAAGATTACTCATATTGTAGAAATGTTAAAAGAACTTTCTAATGTATCTTTAGAAAACTTTGAGGAACTTCAAGAAGTTATTGAAAGCATTATTAATATTTCCAAGAAAATTTCTCAAATTGAAAAAGATTTAGCTAAGTTTAAGGTTTAGTTAAACATATTGAGTTTTAATATTATTTTTTAAAAGGGGCTGTCCGCCCCTTAAAGCTTAAAATATTTTTTTTAGAAAATCTTTTACATTACTTAAATTTCTGTGAAGTCCTAAAGCTTTAACCGGAATACCTAAAGCTAATCCTACAAGTTGAGGAACATGTAAAATTGCAAAGTTATAAGGATTATACATTTCCATTTGCATATGACAAAGTGGACATGGTGTTACTATACAATCTGCGTTTAGTTTTTTTGCTTCTTCATAAACCATATCTAAAAGTTTTTTATATCCCTGAGGAAAAGTAAATTGAGCATGAAAGCCACAACAAATGATATTTCTTTGACCTCTAACTGGCACTCCTCCACAAACTTCTACAAGTTCATCTATAGATTTTGGGTTTTCGGAAGGTTCATAACCTAAAATATGATGTGGTCTTATAGTATGACATCCATAAAAAGGATATACTTTGATATTTTTTAAAGGTTTTTTTACAAGATTTCTTATCTTTTCTTTATTTTGGTGCAGAACCCAAAGGGTATGAAGAATTTTAATTTTTCCGGAAAAACTTAAGTTATATTTAGCTAGTTTTTGATTAACCTCTTTTAAAAGTTTTTCATCTTTAATAAGTTTATTATAAGTACTTCTCATAACTAAAAGACAGGTAGAACAAGGTGTAACAATATCTAAACCTTCCTTTTCTGCATAAGCTAAATTTCTTGCATTTATTAGAATTTCCCACTCTTCATTAATTTCTTCTAAAGCTCCAGCTCCACAACAAGAAAAAGTATCTAAATTTTTTAGTTCTATATCTAAAAAGGAAAAAACGCTTTCAGTTGCTTCTCCAAGCTCCTTGGAAGCTCCTTTTAATACACAACCTGGAAAGTAAGCATACTTTGACATTAAGATCCCTCCTTATTTTAATTTCTTTTCTCTAACTTCCCCGAAAGGTTCAACTTCCTCAAATATTTGACCTTGAAATTTATACCATTCACATTCTGGGTTTAAAAAGCAATCTGGGGAAAGCCCAGCTTTTAAACAAGTATGAGCCAAAAACTCTTCTACACTCCAGTTATATTCTACTGGAACTTGGGGAAGTAAAAGTCCAGAATGGAATCCACATTTTACAATTAAACCATCTTCTCCAATTTTTATTTGTTTCATAAGTTCTTCTGGGGTAGAAAATTCTATTTTTTGGGGTGGAGTTAAAACTGTAACTTCTATAACTATATTTTGAAACTCGTCATAAGTTAGAGGAGGAAATCTAGGATCCCTAAAAGCAGCTGAAATAGCACTTTCTATGATAGCTTCTCCTAAAGGTAAAATTGGTTCTGGAAAACCTATACATCCTCTTAATTTATGATCAGGATATGTATTTAAAGTGGTAAAAACTCCTCTTTTTTCATAAAAAATCTCTGGAAGATTATCGGGTAGTGGCATTAAAATTCTATCTTTAAAAAATGTGTCGATAGCTTGTCGTGCAAGTTTTACGGCTATTTTCCCTTCTTCTAAAGTTAATTTTCTAAACATGATGTACCTCTCAATTTAAAATATTTTTAAGTTATTATATTAAAAAATATAATCAAAAGCGGTTAATTTCTTAGTTTATGATAGAATACACGTTTAAAGAAAATGCTTTTCTTTATGGGAGGTTTTTATGAAAGATTATTTTGAAGGAGCTGTTTTAGGGGCTGCTATTGGAGATGCCCTTGGAGTTTTAACTACAAACTTAACTAAAGAAGATATAAAAAAATTATATAAAAAAGATATTATAGATTCTTTTTGTGAGCCAGCCTCAAAATCTGTTTTACCACATTTAAAAAAGGGTATGTACTCTCATAAAACTCAAATGCTTAAAATGGTTTTGGAAAACTTAGTAAAGTATTCCTATTTTAATCCCTATGCCTATATAGAGGATTTAAAAAAATGGGTAAAAGATGAAAAAAATCATAGATATCCTTCTCCCGGACACTTAAATGCAGCTTTAGGATATTTAAATAATTTTCCATCTATGGAAACCGAGGAAATGAAAAAATTAAAAAAATACGCAGAAGAAAATATTTTAACGCCAAAAGAAGAAGCAGCTTTATGGGAAAAACTTCAAGTGGCTCCTGTAAAATCTTCGGATATTGATGGAGCTTTACCTTGTTTAGTATTTGGACTATTTAGATATTATGACTTAGATAGCGCATATGAAATGGCTTATCACTTTGTTTCTTTAACGCATAGTAGTGAAATTGTAAAAGACATTGGAGGTATTTATGCTGTTGCTACAGCTTTAACGGTGTCTCATAAATATGATTTTACAAAAAAAGAGTTAAAACTTGGATTTTTAGATGAGCTTTTATCTTTTTCTCAAAATCAAGAGGTAAAGGAGCATTTAAATTTACTTTATAATCTTATAAAAGAAGATGTAAATGAACTTAAAGCTCAAATTACTTTGGGAAATTCTTCCTATGCTACAGAAAGTTTTTCCTTAGGTCTTTATTATTTTTTGACTTATCCTTTGGATTTTAAAACTTGTGTTGTAAAAGCTGTAAATGCTTGTGAATTTGTTGAAGGGGATATGAGCGCTATTGGGTATATAAGTGGTTCTTTAAATGGAGCTTATAATGGATACTCCAAAATTGATAAAGAATTTTTAGATGAACTTGAAGATGCATATGAACTTAAACTTCTTGCAGATAAACTTTACGAACTTGTAGGTCATTAAAAAAATAAAAGGGAGAGAGGATATGATACCAAGATATACTACAAAGGAAATGGGAGAAATTTGGAGTGATAAACGTAAATTTTATAACTGGTTAAAAGTTGAACTTGCGGTTTGTAAAGCTCAGGAAGAATTAAAAAGAATCCCAGAAAATACTACTTTAGAAATTGTAAAAAAAATTCTTCCTTATTTAGAACCAAATTATCAAAAAGATTTAATAGAAACTTTAGAGCTTCCCTTAAAAGTAGTTAAGCAAGAGAAAATTTTTGATATAAAAAGAATAGAGGAAATAGAAAAAACTACTAATCATGATGTAATAGCTTTTTTAACTTATTTAGAGGAAATTTTAGGGGATATTTCAAAATATATTCATCTTGGTATGACCTCTTCTGATCTTGTGGATACAGCCTTTGCTCTTCAGATAAAAGATGCTTTAAATTTAATAGAAAAAGATATAGAGCAAACTTTAGAAATTTTAAAAACCTTAAGCTTAGAACATAAATTTACCTCTTGTATTGGAAGAACTCATGGAATTCATGCTGAGCCGATGAGTTTTGGTCTTAAATTTCTTTTGTACTATAACGAGTTTAAAAGACATCTTCAGAGACTTAAGGAGGGAAGAAAAAGATTCTACGCTGGAAAAATTTCCGGAGCTGTGGGAACTTTTGCTCATCTTCCACCTCAAGTAGAAGAAAGAGCATGTGAGATTTTAGATATTCCTTATGAGGAAGTTTCCAATCAAGTAGTTCAAAGAGATAGACATGCAGAAGTTTTAAACTTTTTGAGCTTAGTAGCTGCAAGTATTGAAAAAGTGGCCACTGAAATTAGACATCTTCAAAGAACCGAAGTTAGAGAAGCAGAAGAGCCCTTTAGAAAAGGTCAAAAGGGGTCTTCAGCTATGCCCCATAAAAAAAATCCTATTATTTGTGAGCGTCTTTGTGGACTTTCAAGATATGTTCGTTCAAATGCTATTGTAGGTATGGAAAATGTGGCTCTTTGGCATGAAAGAGATATTTCTCATTCTTCTACAGAAAGAATTATTTTTCCGGATAGCTTTATAGCTTTAGATTATATGTTTAAAAAACTTTTAGATATTTTAAGGGATTTAAAAGTATATAAAAGAAACTTAGAAAGAAATTTAAATCTTTTAGAAGGTTTAGTTTTCTCTCAAAGGGTTCTTTTAGCTTTAATAGAGAAAGGTAAACTTAAAAGGCAAGAAGCTTATAAGATTGTTCAAGAAAATGCTTTAAGAGTTTGGGATATTTTAAATAATGATGATGTAAATAAATATAAAGAAGGTAATGAACTACTTTTTTATAAATTTTTAAAAGAAGATGAAAGAGTTAGAAAGATTTTAAGTGAAAAAGAATTAAAAGATCTTTTTAAAGTAGATTATTATCTTAAACATATAGAAGATATTTATAAAAGAGTATTAACTACTTAAAAGGAGTATTTAGGTAATTATGTCTAAAAATAAGAAACTAAAAGAAGGTATTATTACGGAAAAAATTGCAGGAAAGCTTGAGGTTTATACTTTTGAAAATGGTAAAACTTATCTTGGGATTCCAAGAGGAAAATTAAGAAGAAAAGTAAAAACTCTATATGCTGGGGATTTTGTTTCCGGAGTTGAAATAGATGAAAATACTTTTGCAATTGAAGATGTGAAAGAAAGAAAAAATTTATTAATTCGTCCAAAGGTTGCAAATGCTTCAAAAGCAATTATTGTTCAAACTCTAAAGCGTCCAGAATTTATTCCTTTTCTTTTAGATTCTTTACTTGTAGCTTATGATTACTATGGTCTTGATCCAATAATTGTATTTAACAAAATAGATATTTTAAATGAAGAAGAAAAAAAAGAACTTGAAAAAATAAAAAAGATATATCAAGATGCTGGGTATAAGGTATATTTAGTAAGTGCGAAAGAAAGAATAGGTATAGAAGAATTAAAAAAAGAATTTGATAAAGATATTTGTATTTTAGCAGGCCCCTCCGGGGTAGGAAAAAGCTCTATATTATCTGCTTTAACAGGTTTAAATTTAAAAGTTCAGGAAGTTTCTGAAAAAACAGAAAGAGGAAGGCATACTACTACAGGAGTAAAGCTTTATCCTTTTGGAAAAAATTCTTTTATAGGGGATACTCCGGGATTTTCAAAAATAGATGTTTTAGAGATTATGGATGAAAAGGAAGTTCCAAAACACTTTAGGGAATTTTTAAAATATAAGTGTCCTTATAAAAATTGCACTCATATATATGAGGAAGATTGTGAAGTAAAAAAGGCTTTAAAACGTGGAGAAATTTCTTTAGAAAGATATAAATCTTATTTAAAAATGCTTAAGAAAAATATTCCTTTGGAAGAAATTTTAAAGGATTAAAGGGGAAGAAGTTTTATTTTATGTTTTTTACAAAATTCTTTAAATTTTTCTTTGTTTACGATTAAAACTTTATTTTTTTCTAAAACTAAAGTATTTGCTCGAGCTTTAAGCATAGTTTCTAAAGTTTTTATTCCAACTGTAGGAATATCAAAATCTAAACTTTGATTAGCTCGGGCAGCTTTACAAACTGTTAATTTATCTTCTTTTGTCAATTTAGATGCCCTTAAAATAGTTTCATCCGTTCCTTCAATAGCTTCCATGGCAAGAACCACTTTATCTTTCAAAACTACAGTTTGACCTACATCTTTGGAAGCTAAGAATTTTGCTATTTCCATTCCAAACCTTGCATTTTCAAGTTCATTTTCATTAAAATTTCCTATTTTATCTTCTTTTTTCACAAGTGCGTTTTCAATATATTCTTTTGGATAAATAACTTCTATATTTTCCTTTTTTAAAATCTCTTTTATTTTCTCAAATATTTTTTCAGGTCTTTTGTCTTTTAAAGAAAAAAGTAATTTTAAGGTAAAAAAGTTTAATGGAATTTTATTAAATGTTAATCTTTGATCAAATTTTCCTATGAAAAATACTTTATTTATATTTCTTTTTTTTAAAATACTTATAACTTTTTTAATATCTATTTTGTTTAACCAGATTACATTCGGAAATTCCTTTAATTTTTCCTCAGATATACCTTCAAATGCTATTACAAATATATCATTTTTATAGAAATTTAAAATATCTGTAACGATTTCCCCTTTACCGGCAATTAAGGCTTCCATCTTAACCTCTTGATTTTATTTAGTTTGGTATTATAATTATAATCAATAGTAAAGATTTCTTTTTATTTTCATATATACACAAAGTTAGAAAAGATTAAACGTCCTTAAGATTCTTACCAAATACAAAAATTTAGAAAAAGAAGGAGGCTTTTTATGCATATTCCAGGTTATAAAACTTTGGAAGAAATAGAAAAAGAATTTAATATAAAATTTGACGAAGAAGAAAAAAGAAAATTAAATGAAATTCTAAAAATTCACCCTATGTTTATTCCTACCTACTACGCAAAGCTTATAAATTGGGGGGATGAAAATGATCCTATAAAAAGAATCATATTCCCCTCGATTTATGAGCTTTCCGAGGAAGGAGAATATGATACAAGCGGAGAAAAGGAAAATACAGTTTTAACTGGTCTTCAGCATAAATACAAAGAAACTGTTCTTATTTTAGCTACAAATAGATGTGCTGGATATTGTAGACATTGTTTTCGTAAAAGACTTGTAGGAATTCCAACGGAAGAAACTATAAAAATTTTTGATGAAGCAGTTAAATATGTCAAGGAACATAAGGAAGTAACAAATGTTTTAATTTCTGGTGGAGATCCCCTAGTTTTACCTAGCGAGGTTTTAGAAAATTTCATTGCAAAACTTTCTGAAATTCCTCATTTAAGATTTATAAGAATAGGAAGTAGAGTTCCGGTTTTTTATCCTATGAGAATTTATGAAGATAAAAAACTACTTGAGATGTTAAAAAAATATTCTACCCCAAATAGAAGAATATATTTGGTAACTCACTTTAATCATCCTAAAGAAATAACAGAGGAAAGCAAAAAGGCTATAGATGCTCTTTTAGATAGCAAAGTAATTACAAGTAATCAAACTGTTCTTTTAAAAGGCGTAAATGATGATCCTAAAGTTTTAGCTGAGCTTATGAAATCCTTGGTTCAAATAGGTGTAGTTCCATATTACGTATTTCAGTGTCGTCCGGTTAAAAGGGTTAAATCTCATTTTCAAGTTCCATTAAAAGAAGGTTATAAGATTGTAGAAGGTGCAAAAAGAAATTTAGATGGTCATGCAAAAAGATTTAAATATATAATGTCTCATAAAACTGGGAAAATAGAAATTGTAGGTTTAGACGAAGAAAATGACATTATTTATTTAAAATATCATCAAGCTAAAGATGATAAAAATGTTGGAAAGTTTTTTGCAAAAAAATTAACCCCAAACGCTGGTTGGCTTGATGATTTAAAGGATTTGGAAAAATAGGTTTATCGTTTGCAAGGAAATTAACTTTATTACATTCGTTACTATTATTAAAGTCTTATTTTTTTCTTTAACGCTTAAAATAAAGGTATGTAGTTATGTTATTATAATAAGCCAAGATTTTCAAATCACTTTCCAAATATCTTCTACATTTAAAGAAATATTACAACCTGTAGATAGCTCAAAAGTGAGATTATCCTTATCATTTTCAAAAACTTTATGGTATTTTCCATCAATTAATTTAAAAACTCTCACTTTTCTCACATTTGGATAGATAAGAACATAGTATTTAACACCTTCTTTTTGATAGATTTTGAATTTTAACTCTTCGTCCTTTAACGCGGTGGATTTTGAAACAACTTCTATTACTATTTCTGGAGGAAATTTAATATAATTTTTAAATTTAAAGCAAGTAACAACTATAATTAACAACTATAATCCGGTCTTACTATTGTATGTTCGTTTATAATCCAATCAAGCTTTGCATAAACATAACATTTATTTTTGCAATTATCCATTTGATTCAGAAATTGACGAGCTATTTCTAAAATAATAGCTTGATGGAATGCAAAGGGGGAGGGAGACATAGCAAAAGGAATACCTTCAATAAGTTCCCAATCTCCTTCCCAACTCAAGTAATCTTCTATAGTATATTTTGGAAAAAATCTTGCTGGATTCATAAAAACCTCCTAAAAAATGTGATACTCTTAATAAGAAAATATTTAAGAATTTTCCAAAATACTTTTATTTAATAAATTAATAAGTTCCTCATAACTTTTGGCCCTTAAAAGAGGTTCACAAATTGCTTTTCTGTTTCTTTCTCCTCTTAAAATTTGACTTATTTGAGCTTTTATAACTTTATAAGCTTTATCTTTTTTCATGTATTCAAGCATAAGTTCAAGTTCCTTTTTTATAAATTCTAACTTTTCTTTTAAAGATACATTTATTTTTCTTTTTTCTTTATATTCTTTAAATATCCAAGGATTTTTCAAAGCTGCTCTTCCTATCATAATGGCATCTACATTGTATTTTTCAAAATGGGCATCTATTTCTTCGTAGGATTTAATATCTCCACTTCCTATTAAAAAGATTTCATCTTTAAAAATTTCTTTTGCTTTTTTTAATCTATCCCAATTAGCTTTTCCGGAAAAACCCTGAGTGGCAAGTCTTCCATGAACGGCAACTACTCTACAGTCTGCCTTTAAAGCTTTTTCTAAAAGTTTTTCTAAAATATCTTTGTCAAATCCTAGTCTTATTTTTATACTTAAAAGTTTATTAAAGCTTTTTACTACTTCATTTGTTTCTTTTATTATTTCGTAAAAAAGATTTAGATCCTTTAAAATATAACTTCCAGCCTTTGCTTTTAAAACTTTTTTTACAGAACATCCAAAGTTAATATCTATTGCTGTAATATCTGGGAAATTTTCTAAAAGATAAGCTGCAGCTTCCGAAATTTCCTTTGGATTTCTTCCGTAAAGTTGAAGATGAAAAGGAAGTTCTTTTTTTGTAAAGTAAATAAGCTCTTTGTTTTTTTCAAATCCCCTTAAGGTAAGACCATAGGCATAAACTAGCTCCGAGTAAGTTCTATCTGCTCCTAAGTTTTTGCAAAGTCTTCTAAAGGCACTATGAGTATATCCTGCAAGAGGAGCGAGAATAACTTCTCCTTTTTTTGGAAAAATTTTTTTTAACACTTTTTAGTTCCTTTATCAAATTTTTTTCCAGATATTAGATAGATTAAGGGAAAAGGGACATTTTATATTAAAAGTAAAACTTTTATCAAAGCCTTCAAAAACAAGCTTATATTTTTCATTTTCTAACTCAAAAACTTTCATTTTTTTCTCTTCAGGATACACAAGGGCGTAATACTTAACTTTTTCCTTTTCGTAAAGATAATACTTTATATTTTCATCTTTAAATTTGGTAGATTTGGATACGATTTCAAAAATAACTTCGGGTGGAAAAGTAAGATACTCTTCTATTTTTTTACAAACCACAATTAAATCTGGTCTGACAACTGTATAGTTATCAATTCTCCAGTCAACTTCCTGATATACATAACACCTTTTTTTACATCTCTCAAGCTGATTTTCTATTTCTCTAAAAATTAAACCGGAAATTCTTTGATGCTTAGCATAAGGAGAAGGAGACATAGCATATGGAACACCTTCAATAAGCTCCCAATCTCCTTCCCACTTTTCGTAATCTTTTATAGTATATCTTGGTAAAAATTCCTTTAAAGCTCCCATTTTTAGTTCTCCTTGCTAAACTTTTTTCCAGATATCAGATAGATTAAGGGAAAAGGGACATTTTATATTAAAAGTAAAACTTTTATCAAAGCCTTCAAAAACAAGCTTATATTTTTCATTTTCTAACTCAAAAACTTTCATTTTTTTCTCTTCAGGATACACAAGGGCGTAATACTTAACTTTTTCCTTTTCGTAAAGATAATACTTTATATTTTCATCTTTAAATTTGGTAGATTTGGATACGATTTCAAAAATAACCTCAGGTGGAAAAGTAAGATACTCTTCTATTTTTTTACAAACTACAATTAAATCTGGTCTGACAACTGTATAGTTATCAATTCTCCAGTCAACTTCCTGATATACATAACACCTTTTCTTACATTTCTCAAGCTGATTTTCTATTTCTCTTGCAATAAGAAAAGATATTCTTTGATGCTTAGCATAAGGAGAAGGGGACATAGCATATGGAACACCTTCAATAAGCTCCCAATCTCCTTCCCACTTTTCGTAATCTTTTATAGTATATCTTGGTAAAAATTCTTTTAAAGCTCCCATCTTCAGTCTCCACAGTTGATAAGTTTTTACTATCTTACTTTAATATAACTCCATCTTTTAATATATTCTATTAAAAATTAAATAAGCTATAAAAGTTAAATATATTAAAATAAACTCGTATTATTTTCAAAGTTTAGGAGGAAATCATGAACATTCTTAGAGTTCCAATAGAGGAGGAACTTAAACAATCTTATCTTGATTATGCAATGAGCGTTATTATAGGAAGAGCTATTCCGGATATAAGAGATGGTTTAAAACCTGTTCAAAGAAGAATATTATATACGATGTATGAGCTTAATTTATATCCAGATAAACCTTATAAAAAATGTGCTAGAGTAGTTGGAGGGGTTTTAGCAAATTATCATCCTCATGGAGATGCACCGGTTTATGAGGCTCTTGTTAGAATGGCTCAGGACTTCAATATGAGATATCCATTGATTGATCCTCAAGGAAATTTTGGTTCTATAGATGGAGATCCTCCTGCTGCTCAAAGATATACTGAATGTAGACTTTCGAAATTTTCTTTTGAAAACTTTTTTGGAGAAGATATAAATAAAAATACAGTAAATTTCAGACCAAATTATGATAATACTACTTTGGAACCTGAAGTTTTACCTTCTAAACTTCCTCATATTCTTATAAATGGATCTATTGGAATTGCAGTTGGTATGGCAACTCAAATTCCTCCTCATAATTTGAAAGAGGTCTGCGAAGCTATAAAGTTTTATTTAGATAATAGACAAGCTAGTGTAAAGGACCTTATGGAGTACATAAAAGGTCCAGATTTTCCAACCGGAGCGGAAATAATAAATAAAAAGGATTTAGAAAATATATATAAAACAGGAAAAGGAACTATTGTTATAAGAAGTAAATATAAAATAGAAAGCTCTTCTCGTGGAAAGTCAAATATTGTAATTACAGAAATTCCTTATCTTGTAAATAAAGCTGAACTTGTAAAGCAGATTGCTCGTCTTGTTAGAGATAAAAAAATAGATGGAATTTCAGATATTAGAGATGAAAGTGATAAAGAAGGTATAAGAATAGTAATAGAAGTAAAAAAAGATTTTAATCCGGAAGTTATTCTTTCAAAACTTTTTGAATTAACAGATTTACAAACAAATTATCATGTAAATATGATAGCTATTGTAGATGGAGAACCAAAAGAAGTAAATTTAAAGGATATTTTAGATGAATTTATCAAGTTTAGAACAAGTGTTATTTTAAGAAGGGCAAATTTTGATCTTCAAAAAGTAAAAGATCGTCTTCATATAATAGAAGGTCTTTTAGTAGCTTTAAAGGATATAGACAAGGTTATCAAGCTTATAAAAGAAAGTAAAGAAACTAAAGAAGCTCTTTTAAAGCTTCAAGAAATGTATAACCTTTCGGAAAAACAAGCTTCCTCAATTTTGGATATGAAGCTTTCTAAACTTACTTCTTTGGAAAAAGAAAAACTTGAAAGAGAAGAAAAGGAACTTTTAGATAAAAAAGCATATTTGGAAAAAGTTTTAAATGAACCTTCTGAAGTTATAAATATAATAAAAAATGAACTTGATTATATGATGGAAAAATTTGAAGATGAAAGAAGAACGAAACTTTCTGAAAAGCCTATTAAATATATTCCTCAAATTGAAATAGAAGATAAAGAACTTATATTTGCTCTTTCAAAGGAAGGTAATATAAAACTTTTAAGTTTAGAGGAAGTATCTAAGCTCAAAAGATTCTTTGATAAAGATATTGTTAAGCTTCTTGTAAAAACTAACGCTCAAGATACTTTACTTATTTTTTCCAATTTTGGAAAAGCTTATAAATTACCAGCTTATGAAATTGGAAAAATAAAAAATATTAAGTCTCTTTTACCCCTTGCGCCAAATGAAGAGATAGTATCTATTATAAATACTAAAGATTTTAATAAGGAAATATTTACTTTAACTAAAAGAGGATATATAAAACGTTTAAGTATAAAAGACTTTGAAAACATTTCTCATACGGGAATAAAATGTGTAAACTTGCAGGCGGGAGATACTTTAGTGGATGTAAAGACAGCTAAAAAGTATGTATTTATTTCTACTGCTTTAGGAAAAGCTATTAAATTTTTAGGTGAAGAAATTCGCCTTATGACTTTGGGTGCCCGAGGTGTTCAAGGAATCTCTCTTTCTAAAGGAGATTTTGCAAATACTTTAAATACTTTTGAAAAGGAAAATAATCTTTTTGTATGTACCTTTACAAAAGAGGGATACGTTAAAAAAACACCTATTTCTGAGTATCCTCTTCAAAGAAGAGCTGGAAAAGGAGTAATTACTGTAAGACTATCGGAGGGGGATTTATTATTAAAGGCTTATACTTTAAAACCCGAAGATAAAGTTATTTTAGGTCTTGAAGACAAAAGTGTGAAAAGAATAAAAGTTAAAAATATTTCTACTTTAGGTAGAGATACTAAAGGAGAAAAGATAGTTGATAAGAAAATAGAAGAGGTTGCTGTATGGCAAGAAGATTAAAATGTAAATTTTGTGAAAATGAGCCTTATATATATTTAAAAGAGTATAGGCTTTT
>JAMOTM010000078.1 GCA_027002265.1 Aquificota bacterium
AATTATGTTTAACATAGGCACCAATGAACTTTTACTTATTTTAGCTATAATTTTACTTATATTTGGACCTAAAAAACTTCCGGATCTTGCAAAATCCCTGGGAAAAGCTATTAATGAATTTAAGAAAGCTTCTTCAGGAATAACGGATGAGATTGAAGAAGTAAAAAAAGAAGTTAAAGAAACTGCAAAAGTAGCTAATAAAGATTCTAATTCTAAAAACAGCAACGAAGAAAACGTAGAAAAAATAAAAATTAAAGAGTAGCAATGTCAGAAAAAGAGCTTCCAAAACAAGAAATATCTGAACATTTAGAAGAGCTAAGAAAACGCCTATTTTATTCTATTTTAGGAATTATTCTTTGCTTTATCATTTTATTTCCTTTCTCAAAAAAAATTTTAATGTTTTTACAAAAACCTTTACCAAAAAATTTAGTAGGAAAGCTTATATTTCTTTCTCCCGGAGATGCTCTTATAGTTAGCATGAAAGTTAGTTTACTTGCAGCTATTATAGTATCTTCACCTTTTTGGATATATCAATTTTGGAAATATGTAGAACCAGCTCTTTATGAACATGAAAAAAAACTTATAGTTCCAGCATTTTTTGTAACATTAGTATTATTCTTATTAGGAACTTCTTTTGCTTATTTTGTGATACTACCGTTTTCCCTACGTTTTTTACTTTCTTTTGCAGGAGATATGCTTACGCCCCAAATTACAATAGACAATTATATTTCCTTTGTTATCCAAATGATTTTAGCTTTTGGAATAGTATTTTTACTTCCAGTTGTTACATACCTTTTAGGTAAATTAGGTGTTATAAATTCTAAGCTTTTAGAGCATTATAGAAAATATGCTATAATTATAATATTTTTCTTAGCAGCTATTCTTACACCGCCGGATGTGTTTTCTCAAATAATGTTAGCTGTTCCTTTGCTTATTTTATATGAAATAAGTATTCTTATTCTAAAACTTATTGAAAAAAAAGAGAAAGAACTTAATTTATAAAAAGGGAGTTCTAAGCTTATCAAAAAAAATTAAATCTCTCTGAAAACTTCCAACCAGGCTAAGTTAAAAATTATTATTGAAGGAAAAGTTAGAGAGGCATTATAATGGAATTTTAACTTGTTTTAGAAAAATTTTTATTCTAAATAGTTATTAACAAAACTTTTTAGGAGGAATTTTATGGGTAACTCTGAGAAAACTCAAGTTATAGAACATAAAATTGAAGAAAAAGAAAATAAAGGAGATCAAAATAATCAAAATTTAAGTAATAAAGAACAAAATAAAATTACAAGTTTACAAGTTACAGAAAAAGGAGAAAAAACAAGTTATCAAATAACTCCTCTTTTAGGACCCGAAACTATAGAAAAATATAAAACTTATCAGAATCTATCAATATTTGACTTAAGAAAGCTTGCAAGAAGTCTTCATATAGATACAGAAAACTTAAGAAAGCAAGAACTTATTATAAAAATTTTACAAAAAGAAGCTCAAGAAAAAGGAACAAAACTTGGAGTTGGGGTTTTAGAAATTCTACCTGAAGGTTTTGGTTTCTTGCGTTCCCCTAAAAACTCCTATTTACCTTCTCCCGAGGATATATATGTGTCTCCAAATCAAATAAAAAAGCTTGGATTAAGAACTGGAGATACTATTATTGGTGAAATTAGACCTCCTAAAGAAGGGGAAAAATATCATGCTCTTTTAAAAGTTCTTTTAGTAAATGATATTCCTACCGAAAAAGCAAGATTTCGCCCTATATTTGAAAAATTAACCCCTCTTCACCCAAACGAAAGAATAAGACTTGAGCATGAAACCTTAGAGCTTTCCACTAGAGTCATGGATCTAATAACTCCTATTGGAAAAGGACAAAGAGGACTCATTGTTGCTCCTCCAAGGGCTGGAAAAACGGTTCTTTTACAAAAAATAGCTAATGCAATAAAAACTAATTATCCAGATATTTATCTTATGATTTTACTTATAGACGAAAGACCTGAAGAAGTTACAGATATGAGAAGAAATACTCTAGCTGATGAAGTTATAGCTTCTACATTTGATGAAGTTCCAGAAAGACACCATCAAGTTTCCAAGGTAGTTTTAGAAAAAGCTAAAAGACTTGTGGAAACAAAAAAAGATGTGGTAATTCTTCTTGACTCCTTAACCCGAATGACCAGAGCCTATAATGTTCTTATTCCACAAAGTGGAAAAGTTCTATCTGGAGGTATAGATGCCCTTGCTTTTCAAGAACCAAAAAAGTTTTTTGGAGCTGCAAGAAACATAGAGGAGGGAGGTTCTTTAACAATACTTGCAACTTGCCTTGTAGATACGGGTTCTAGAATGGATGACGTAATCTTTGAAGAATTTAAAGGTAGAGGAAATATGGAAGTTGTCTTAGATAGACAGCTTGTAGAAAAAAGAGTTTTTCCAGCTATAAATATTCAAAAAAGTGGAACTCGTAGAGAAGATTTACTTATGAGTGAATGGGAACTTAAAAGAGTATGGCTTTTAAGAAAAGTTCTTTCTCAAATGAATCCAGTAGAAGCCATGGAATTTTTAATCGATAAACTGAAAAAATATAAAACTAATGAAGACTTTTTGAAGGCAGTAAATGCTTAAGATACATACTATATCTAATTTTAGAAAATTACTGAAAAATAAGGAAAATATTACTTTTCCTATTTTATTTTATGGTCCGGAAGAATTCTTAATAAAAGATACCATAGATAAAATAATAAAACTTTTTAATTTAAAAAGAAAAATATACTTTCTTTCTGAAATACCTTTAGAAGAGATTATAAAAAATTTATCTAACTTTTCTTTGTTCGAAGATGATCAAGAAAATAGTGTTTATATATGTTTTGAAGCTGAAAAAACATTTGAAAATATAAATACTTTAAAAAGTTATTTGAAATACTTAAAACAAGGAAAAGTAATTTTTATTAGCAAAGAAGATATTATTCCTCCTAAACTTTTGGTTTATTACTTTAAAGGAAAAGATATTTCTGCCTATATAAAAAAAGAACTTTTAGAAATTTTAAGTGATTTTTTAATTATTTACTCTCCAAAAATAAAAAAAGAAAAAATTAAAACTTTAATATTGCAGAAATTTTCTAAATATAAAATAAATTTAAGCGAAAAAGCTTTGGAAAAACTTTTAGAAATAACTACAGATTTATTTTCTTTAAAAAATGA
>JAMOTM010000079.1 GCA_027002265.1 Aquificota bacterium
CCACTTTTATGCTCGAAATGCTTGAATGTTCTAATATTTTAAAAAAGGCTACAGATAAAAGTTTAGTTATTTTAGATGAAATTGGTAGGGGAACTGCCACTTTTGATGGTCTTGCCATAGCTAGAGCCGTAATAGAGGAACTTGGAGATAGAAAAACGAAAACTTTTTTTGCAACACACTACCATGAACTTACAGCTTTGGAAAATGAAAGAAATGATACTAAAAATTTGTGTGCTCTTGTAAAAGAGATGGAAGATGACATTATTTTTACTCATAAAATTGTAGAAGGGAAAGCTGCTAAATCTTATGGAATAGTAGTTGCTAAAAAGGCTGGTTTTCCAAAAAAAGTTATAGATAGGGCTTTAGAGCTTCTAAATTATTATGAGAAGATCTTTTCTTTTGAGGAAAATAAAAAGAATTTTGACAATACTTCAAAAAATGAAATTAAGAAAAAGGAAAGTGACAATAATATTTTAAAAGAAGATTTCTTTTTAAAACCAATTTCAATAAAGACTAAAGAATCAAGCTCAAAGAAAGTAGAAGAAATTTCAGAAAAAACATTTAAAAAAATTAAAGAAGAACTAGAAAAAATAGATATAGCAAATATTACACCTTTAGAAGCTTTAATTAAATTAAATGAACTTAAAAACTTAATAAAGAAATAGGGGGCTTTCCTTTGCCCCCATTTTTAAATTTTAATATACTAAAATCTCTCCACTAATTAATTTTTTCCAAATATTTGGCATTTCATCCATATGAGATTTAACAATTTCTGTAATTTTTGGAGCAAGTTTGTTTTTATCCTCATCGCTTCTAATAGCAACATCTATAGTTAAAGGTTCATTTATGGGTTTTCCAATTTGAGAAACTATGTAGCAATAAGCTTCTCTAACTTCGGGAATTTCTTTAACAATATCTTTACAAATTAAATTTGCGGTAACATTATAAATTTTCCCAACGTGGGTAACCGGATTTTTTCCGGCTGCTGCTTCTAAAGACATTGGACGGTAAGGTGTAATAAGACCATTAACTCTATTACCTCTACCAACTTCTCCATCATCTCCGGCTTCTGCAGAAGTTCCAGTAACAGTTATATATACATTTTCATTTTCTATGTCATCCCCGGTATTTACATGAATTTCAACTTCCCTATTGGTCCATTTTTTTGCTTCTTCTAGGGCTAATTTTTCTACATTTTTTTTCTTTTCAACATAATCATTTATGTCTTTTATATATTTATCTACAAAAGCACAAGCTATAGTTAAAACTATCTTCTCTCCATTTCTTACACCCATAACTTTAATGTCTTCTCCAATTTCAGGATATTTCTTTTTTATTTCTTTACTATTTAAAAGTCTTTCAACGTGGTAAACTGCATTTTCTAAGTCATCAAAAGGAGCATAACCAACTCCAAAGGATGTATCATTTGCAAGAGGAACTCCAACTTTAAGTTGTCTTAAATAAATATCTACTAAATCTACAGAACCAGGTCTAACAAGACAATGAATTTTTACATGCTTGTTTACATCTATTTCATGAATATTTTCTTTGAGCCATTCTCTTGCACTTTCAATTGCTATCTCTTCTACTGGTACACGGATACCTTTATATTCTCTTGTAGCTCTACCTACTAAAAATATTTCTATCGGCTCTTTAACTTCTCCTCCACCAAATTTTGGAAGGGCATATCCTCCAAGTAAAAGACCTTTGTCTACATTATGATGTAATATAAATCCAAATTTTTCCAAATAAAATTTAGAAAGTTCACTTGAAAGTTTTTCTGCAAGAGCATCACAAATAGTATCGGGATGTCCTATTCCTTTTCTTTCTACTATTTCAACTTCCATCTTATTAACTTCTGGAAATTCTAAGTTAGTTATTTTTAAGTTCATTTTTTTCCCTCCGTTAATTTTAATTACGCAATTTTAAACTACCCTATATAATTTGTCTATTTTTTAAATATTTTTTTATATTTTCAAAAATATCTATTAAAATTTGCGAATACTTTAAAGCTAAAGTAATTTCCTCTAAAAGAAAATTTTTTTCCCAAGGATAAATATGAACTAAGCGGTTTCTTAGCTCTCTAATTTCCTTCCAAAGTCCCGCTGAAGGTATTAAGTTTAAAACCTCTAAACGGTTTAATATATCTATAAAAGGTTTTCCTTTAACATCCTCTCCCAAATATTCTAAAACTAAAGGGAAGAATCTTTCTCCCATAGAACTTTGCATCTTTGCAAATCGGAAAATAAAACTGTCTATAGTTTCTACTTTGTCCATATCTTCAAAAAAGGAAATATTCAATTTTCCCCAAGATAAAATTTTATTTTTAGTGTATAGTAATTTTTCCTTATGCTTTTCTATCTCTTCTATAACAAGTCTTATATCTTTCATATTCTTACCGCACACTTTTTTATATTTTCATAAATTGGATTTAAGCTGTCTTTTTCTCTTTTAATAAGAAGATCTATTTTTTGTTCTCCGATTTTATCTTTAAGCCTTACCAAAAATTTAAGTCTTTTTTTTACCAAAGTTAAATTATCGCAATCTGGAATTTCCAAAAATATATCAATGTCTCCGCCTTTTTTGCTAGGATTAGTTCTACTTCCAAAGATATAAACTTTAGTATCTCTTCCAAAAATTTCTAAAGCAGTTTCTTTTATTGCTTTTATTTCTTTTTCAGTAAGCCTTATTTTTTTCACTTTCCAAGAACCTTTACTATTACTTTTCTATTTCTTGGACCATCAAATTCTAAAAACATAACTCTTTGCCACTTTCCTAAAATCAATTTTCCTTCGGAAATTGGTAAAGCTAAACTATTTCCTATTAGAGCTGCTTTTATGTGAGCATCTGAATTTCCTTCTTCATGTTTAAAAATTACATGTTTTGGATGCTTGGGAATTAAATAAGAAAGATAATTTAAAAGATCTTCCATAACACTTTCATCATAACCTTCATTTACCGTTACGGCAGCTGTAGTGTGGGGAACAAAAACTAAACAAATTCCATCTTTTATACCTGAACTATGAATGATGGATTCTACATTTCCAGTAATATCTCTGTAGCAGTTTTTAGAAGCAGTATTTAAAGATATTTCATAAAGCATTTTTCCCCTCCCGCCCCAAATTTAATTTTCAATAAGTTTTATAGCTTTTAAAAGAGCCATAGCTTTATTTTGAGTTTCTTTTACCTCAAGTTCAGGAATAGAATCTGCTACTATTCCAGCTCCGGTTTGAACAAAAACTTGATTATTTTTTATAAGAGCTGTTCTTATAGCAATTGCAGTATCAAAATCATTTTGGAAATTAAAATAACCTACAGCTCCAGCATACACCGAGCGATAATCTGGTTCAAGCTCATCTATAATTTGCATAGCTCTTACCTTTGGGGCTCCAGTTACGGTTCCTGCTGGAAAAGCAGCTTTAAATATGTCAAAATGTGTAATATTCTTTTTCGGTGTAGCTATAACATTTGAAACTATATGCATAACATGAGAATATTTTTCTATTACCATAAGTTCATTTACCTTTACGGACCCTGGTTTTGCTATTTTTCCAAGGTCATTTCGTGCTAAATCTACAAGCATAATGTGCTCGGCAGTTTCTTTTTCGTCATTAAGAAGCTCTTTTTCTAAAGCTTTATCCTCTTTTAGGGTTTTTCCTCTTCTTCTAGTTCCAGCTATAGGTCGAATAATAACTTCATTTTCCTTTTTTTTAACTAAAACTTCGGGAGAGGCTCCTACAATTTGGAAATTTTTATAATTAATATAATACATATAAGGAGAAGGATTTGTAAATCTTAAAGCTCTATATAAATCAAAGGAAGATGCGAAAAATTCTTTATAAAATTTCCTTGAAAGAACTACTTGAATAATATCTCCTTCTTTTATGTAATTTTTAGCTTTTTTAACTATATCTTTGTATTCTTCATCTGAAATATTTACTTTAAATTCATTTAAAATATCCTCTTTTTTAAAATCTTTATCTTTTAAAGGAGCTAAACTTACTTTATCTTCCAAAAGAGCTTTTCTTATCTCTTTTAAAAGATAAGTAGCCCTTTTATCTTCATTTTCTTTGTAAAATACAAAAATTTTTACTTTTTGTTTTAAATTATCAAAAAGAATAATAGCCTCTGGAAAGGTTAAAATAATATCTGGAAGTTTTATGGTATCCTTTTTATTTTTATTTACTTTTGTTTTTGGTTCAAAATAGTAAATATTTTCATAAGCAAAATATCCGTAAAATGCTGCAAACGGATTTTCTTTGGAAAGCTTTATTTTTTTATATTCATTTTTTAGATATTCAATTGGATCTTTAAAAGTGAAAAATTCATAGTCTGAAAAAGATACTTTCTTTCCAAAATTATTTTTCATTTCAATAGAAATTAAGGAATTTAAACCAATAATGGAGTATCTGCCAAAATGAGCACTTTTTTCTACACTTTCAAAGAGAAAAAAGGCTCCCAGGGGAGCCAGGGCTTTGAAAGCTAAAAGAGGATTTAGAAAGTCTAAAATTAATTCATCTTCTAGGTAATTTATCTTTATCATTTTTTTACCTTCTTTTAAATTTTTACAAATTTTACAAATGTAATTTCATTTAAGCTTTTTAACTCTTCTAAAACCTTTTCATCTATATCATCATCTACAATTAAAACAGCTTTAGCTTCTTTGCCTTTTCCTACTCTTCCAAGTTGGAAACCTGCAATATTTATGTTGTGTTTTCCTAAAATAGTTCCTATTTTTCCAATTACTCCAGGTACATCTAGATTTCTAAAAATTAAAAATTTACCTTTTGGTTCTAAATCAAATTTAAATTGACCAATTTGAATAATTTTTGGATATTTATTTTCTATAACAGTTCCAGCTATAGAAAATTTTTGATTTCCAGCAATAGATATTGCCTCTATTACTTTTCCGTAAGTGGGATCGGGATTTTCTTTTTCTATTTTTACTTTTATTCCCCTTTCTTTTGCTAGGTATTTTGAGTTTACAATACTTACAGGAATGTCTAAAGTTTTTTCTAAGAGACCTTTTAAAAATGCTGTTTCAATAAGCTCTTCAGCACCTTCAAAATTCCCTTTAAGTTTTAAAATATATTCCTCTCCGGGTTGAATTTGAATTAAAAACTTCCCAAGAGCCTCTGCAAGTTTTACATAAGGAGCATAGGATTTTAAAACGGATAAATCTTCTACAGGAGCATTTACAGCAAATTCTACTGGTTCTCCTCTTAAAGCAGCAATTACTTGTTTTGCAACAATAACTGCTACATTAGTTTGAGATTCATAGGTATTTGCTCCTATATGGGGAGTTAAAACAATATTAGGCGCATCTAAAAGAGGGTTATCTGGGTTAAAAGGAGGCTCCTTTGAATATACATCTACAGCTGCAGCTCTTACTTTTCCACTTTTTAAAGCTTTTGCTAAAGCTTCTTCATCTATAATTCCACCTCTTGCAATATTTAAGATAATTACACCATCTTTCATCATGGAAATTTCTTTTTCTCCGATCATTCCTTTGGTTTCTTCAGTTAAAGGTGTATGAACAGTTATAATATCGGCTCGTTTTAGAAGCTCTTCTAAGTTTTCTATATACTCCACTCCAAGTTTTTCAGCCTTCTCACGTGGAATATAGGGATCGTAAGTAATCACGTTCATCTCAAAAGCTTTTGCTCTAACTCCTACCCGAGATCCTATTCTTCCAAATCCAATTATTCCCAAAGTTTTTCCAGCAAGCTCAATTCCCATAAATTTTTTTCTTTCCCATTTCCTTTCTTCCTTTACACTTTTATGAGCTTGAGGGATTTTTCTAATAGTTGCAAGCATCATACCCATAGTAAGTTCAGTTGCAGCTATTGCATTTCCTCCAGCTGCATTTACTACTAAAATTCCACGCTTGCTGCATTCTTTTATATCTATATTATCTACTCCAGTTCCAGCTCTTCCTACAACTTTTAATTTTTTAGCTCTATCTAGAAGTTCTTTTCCTACCGGAGTTCCGCTCCTTGTAATAATAGCATCATATTCTGGAATAATTTCTAATATTTTTTCATAGTTTCTAAAAAGCTCCGGATCATAATGCACTTCGATATCTGGTTGTTCATTTAATATATCTATCCCAGCTTGAGCTATAGGTTCGGTTATTAAAACTTTATACATTTTTATCCTCCTTAGAGTTTTGTCTTTGTTTTAGATTTTTTTTCTCTATATCTTTGTATTCTTTTACGCAAAATAAAAATACATTATCTTTGCATATTATATTGTAAGAACCACTTAAATAGTTATCATAACTTGCACTTAAAATACATCCGGGAATATATTTATTTTGTTTTCCATCATATATGTACAAAGTAATATTTAAATTAGTTATATATTGACCATAATTTTGAAAAATACTATCTGCAATAGCGTCCAGAAATTTATAAACAGATATTCTATAAAAAAGCCGATGTTTTCTTTTACTTATTTTTATATCTGGGGAAGTCACTTTATATTTTTCATAAAGAGAAATTTTTAAAAAGCTTTCGTATCCTTCATTTATAGAACAATTTAAATTTGAGAAAGTTATATTTTCTATATAAGGATAATATCCTAAAAGATATGTCAAAGTTAAATTTTTTGAAACTTCATTTCTTACTTTTATAATACCATTAACTAAATCTATAATCCCTTTTAATATTTGTGTTTGGCAACTTCCTTTTAACGTTGTGTTTAAATTCTCTCCAAAAGCTAAACTAATAAAAAAAAGAAATATAATTATTTTTCTCAATTTACTTCACCTTTGGGAAAGGAGTTTTTATGCAAGAATTTTTTATAAAAGTTTTAGAACCTTTAAAAATTGTTTTCACTTTGCTTCCCATAGTTTATTTAGGCTTTATTTTATCAGAAGTTATTTTGCGAAAAAGTGTCATTTTTTATTTGAAAAGATATATTCGTTCGGATCTTGGTATTTTATTTTTCTTACATTTTATAAATCCTCATCTAGGGTTTAGAGTTTTACAGCTTATAAAGCCTTGTCTTAAAGAAAAGGAATTTATAAAGCTTTATTTAATATGCTTTTATGCTATTGTTATAAATGGATATATTATATACATTTTACCTTTAAGTTTTGTATTAGGAAAAGCAGGAATTTACTTTGCTTTTGGAAAGTTTGTTCAAGATATATTTTTAGGTTTAATAACTTTTTTTATTTATAAAAGTTTAAAAGTAAAAATAAAACTTCCTATAAAGTATGAAGAGAAAGAAAAGAGCCTTCTTGAAAGTTTTAAAAAAGCTACTTTAGATTTTTTCAAACTTGCCAAAACTTTGCTACTTATGGTTCTTCTTGTAAGCATTCTTATAAATCTTCATTTTCTTGACTTTTTAAAACCTATTTTTAAACCCATTTCGAAAATTTTTAATTTGCCTCCTGAAATAAGCTTAGCTTTTATATCTGCAACAGCTGGTCTTCAGGTGGGTATAGCAATAATAGTATCCCTATTAAATAAAGGAATGTTAAATTATTATGAAGCTGGACTTGGAAGCTTAGTATGTGATTACTTTAACAAGAGTTTTGCATTATTTAGAAGAAACATTCCAACTTTAGTTGCTTATTTTGGAAGTATAGGAGTAGTTTTAGCTATTTTGGAAACTATTTTGCTTCTTATTGGAAATACAGTAGGAATTTTATTTGTTATTTTTGTCGGAAAAAAGATATTTTAATAGACTTTAGAGGAGAAAAATGTGTAGCAATATTAATAAAAAAAAAGAAGTTTTAAGAGAAAAATATAAAAAAATAAGAAAATTTTTAAACAAAAAAAAGCTTTTTAAGGTCTCTTTAGATATATGTCATAAAATATATAAAACTTTAAAACCTTTTAAATTTAAATCTATTATGCTTTATTATCCCTTGAGCGGGGAAATAAATGTAAAGCCTCTTTTTTACTATTTTAAAAGAAAGCAGAGATTTTTCCCTAGAACTTTAAAATCTCTTTTATTACCTATAAAGGTAAAAAATTTAAAACATCTAAAACGTGGTAAGTTTAAGATTTTTGAGCCTTCCAAAAACTTTGCTAAAATGCTTATTCCGGATATAGTAATTGTTCCAGGTCTTGTATTTGATAAAAAGGGCTATAGATTAGGTTTTGGAAAAGGGTATTATGATAGGTTTTTAAAAGATTTTATGTTTAAAGTAGGATTAGCTCTAAAAGAAAATTTTGTAAATGAGCTTCCTCATGACTCTTTTGATAAAAACGTAGATTTAATTTTTGTGAAGGAGGAAAAAAATGTCAATAAAAGATATATTAAAAGGTTCTATTACTTTCGCTGTTGGCGTAGGCGTTGGAGTTGCCGTAAGTTCAAGTAAGGTGAAAGAAAAAGAAAAAGAGATTTTAGAAGAAAAAAAGAAATTTAAGGAAGAAAAAAAACGTTTAGAAAGAGAACTTCAAGAAAAACTAAAAAGTTTGGAAAAAGAACTTAAACTTAAAGCAAAAGAAGAGCTTTTAAAGGAAAAAGAGAAACTTTCTTTAGAATATCAGGAAAAGAAAAAAGAACTTTTAGAGCTTGAAAAGGAACTTGCTAGAAAGGAAGAGAGTCTTTTATCAAAAGAAAAGGAAATTCAAAAGCTTTTAAAGGATATTGAAGAAAGGGAAGAGGCTTTAAAAGAGAAAGAAAAAGCTTTGGAAGAAGAATTTAAAAAGCTTGAAGAAATGAAGGCTGAAGAAGAAAAACTTTTAGAAAAAATTGCAAATATGACTAAGGAAGAAGCAAAAAATGAACTTATTAAAAAAGTAGAAGAAGAATATCGTCAAGAGCTTGCAAAAAGATTTAAAAAACAACTTGAGGATCTTGAAAAAGAAGCAGAAAAGCAAGCTCAAAAAATTCTTGCAACAACTATTCAAAGGCTCGCTACAAGTTATGTTTTAGATTCTACTATTTCTGTTGTAGATCTTCCAAATAATGAAATGAAAGGAAGAATTATTGGAAGAGAAGGAAGAAATATTCGAGCTTTTGAAATGGCTACTGGGGTAGATTTAATTATAGATGATACTCCAGAAGCAGTTGCTATTTCTTGTTTTGATCCTGTAAGAAGGGAAATTGCTAGAATTGCTCTGGAACGTCTTATTGCAGACGGAAGAATTCACCCTGCAAGAATTGAGGAGGTAGTTGAAAAAGTTAAAAAAGAAGTTGAAGAGGATATTATAAATACCGGTGAGCAAACTTGCTTTGAAGTAGGTATATTAGATCTTCATCCAGAAATAAAAAAGCTTATAGGAAAACTTAAATTTAGAACTTCCTATGGACAAAATATCTTGGAGCACTCTAAAGAAGTTGCTTATATCGCAGAGCTTCTTGCAAGTGAACTTGGTCTTGATGTTGAAAAGTGTAAAAGAGCTGCATTTTTACATGATATAGGAAAAGCTATAGATCATGAGGAAGGAGGTTCTCACGCTTTAATAGGAGCAGAAATTCTTAAAAAATATGGAGAAAGCGAAGAAATATGTGATATGGTTGCGGCGCATCATGATGAAAGACCTCATAAATCCATAGAATCTATTATTGTTCAAGTTGCAGATGCTCTTTCTGCAGCTCGTCCTGGAGCTAGAAGAGAAAGTATAGATGTGTATATTAAACGTCTTCAAAAATTAGAAAGTATTGCAGAAAGCTTTCCTGGGGTTCAAAAAGCTTATGCTATTCAAGCTGGTAGAGAAATAAGAATAATGGTGGAACCGGATAAAATTTTAGATGAGGAAGCTGAGCTTCTAGCTCATGAGATAGCTCGGAAAATAGAGGAAGAAGTAAAGTTCCCAGGTCAAATTAAGGTTACTGTTATAAGAGAAAAAAGAGCTTGTGATATTGCAAAATAGAAAACAATTTAAGGGGCACAAAAGTGCCCCTTTTTATTAAACTTGAAGCTCTTCAAGTTTTCTTGTTTGCTCAGCTAAAGCAAGAGCATCTATAATTTCGTCAAGTTCTCCATCTAAAACTTCTTGGAGATTATATACAGTTAAATTAATTCTGTGATCCGTTACTCTTCCTTGAGGAAAATTATAAGTTCTTATTTTTTCGCTTCTATCTCCACTTCCAACTAAGGATTTTCTCATGCTATCAATCTCTTGTTTCTTTTGACGTTCGTAATAATCTTTAAGACGGGCTCTTAAAATTTTCATAGCCTTTATTCTGTTTTGAATTTGGGAACGTTCACTTTGGCAAGAAACTACTATTCCAGTAGGTTTATGAGTAATTCTAACTGCAGAATCGGTTGTATTTACATGTTGTCCTCCAGCACCGGAAGAACGGAAAGTTTCAATAACTAAATCTTCTTCTTTTATTTCAACATCTACTTCTTCAGCCTCTGGTAAAACAGCTACGGTAGCTGCCGAGGTATGAATTCTCCCAGAAGATTCTGTAACAGGAACTCTTTGTACTCTATGAACTCCACTTTCAAATTTAAGACGAGAGTAAGCTCCTTTTCCCGAAATCAAAAATATGACTTCTTTAAAACCACCAAGTCCGGTTTCATTTGCAGATAAAACTTCAACTTTCCATCCTTTTTTTTCTGCATACCTTGTGTACATTCTAAATAGATCTGCTGCAAATAAAGCCGCTTCCTCACCTCCAGTTCCGGCTCTAATTTCCATAATAACATTTTTTTCATCATTTGGATCTTTTGGAAGAAGCATGATTTTTAATTCTTGTTCTAAATTTTCAAGCTTTTTTTCCAGTTCTTTTTTTTCTTCTTTTGCCATTTCTCTAAGTTCTTCATCTTGTTCATTTTCTAGAATGTATTTGCACTCTTCATAATTTTCCATTGCTTTTTCATATTCACAGAACTTATCATAAATGGGTTTAAGTTCTGCATGCTCCTTTGTAATTTCTCTATATTTAGTAGAATTTGAAATTACTTCTGGATCTCCAAGTTTTTCTTCAAGCTCTTCAAATTTTGATTTTATATTTTTAAGTTTATTAAAAATCTTTTCTTCCATGGCTTTTTACCTCTTTTTGTTTTTATTTAAATTTCTTTAAACTAAAATTTGTTTGTTTATATTTTAATTCCATTTAAAATAGCTTTGATAGTTGGGGAAGAGGCAATAAGCTCGCAAATTAGGGCATCTAATATGTATAAACTTATCCATAAGATGATTAAATAAATTTTTAAATTAATTTTCACTTTCAAAATATTAAATAGATAAATACAAGAAAGGAAAAATCCAATATTACTTAAAAATCTAAGATTTTGCTTTAAGTCAAAAATATCAAAAATCCACATAATAGCATAAGCTTTTAAGGATATTTTTAAAGGATTTTTCACTTTAAGTATCTTTAAAACAAAAGCAAAGATAAAAAGACTTAAAAGATCTAAAAGCAAAGAAAAAATACCATATAAAATGGCAGTATATTTTGAGTAGTTACTCTGCATTTGCAAAGTAAAATATGAAATTATGGATCCTATTAAAGAAAGTAAAAACAGAAAAATAAATTTTCATAGAGCTATTTCTAAGCCAACCTTAGATTTTATGAATCTATCTTTAAATATTTTCTCAAAAACTTTTTCAGCTTCTTCCCCAGTACAATGGGTAGGAGAAATAAACTCTACATATTCTTTTAAGGTATTTGCAATTTTCTCTACTTCTTTTATAGGAGTTTGATATAAGTGAAATCCTCCAAGAAGATAGTAAATATCTTTTTTATAAAGTTCAACAACTTTTTTTACAAGATTTTCAATTCCAAAATGGCTACAACCTACAAGCAAAATTAAGCCAAGGTGGGTATTAAGTAAGATGGCTTGTTCTTTTGTTGGGTAATTAAAAGGAATATTATAAGGTCCTAAAATATTTAAAAAAGGTATATCTCTTTCAATTTTTTTCTTATCTTCTTCTTTTGATGAGTAATAAACATTAAAAGTTTTTTTGGCTTCTTCAAAACTTGGAAGAGTTTTTAAAAAATAGCTAGAATATACTATAGATTTCCTTTTTAAATCTCTATAAATATCTGTGTTTTCGCAGATAACTAAATTAGTTTTTATGTTTTTATCTATAAAGTAAATACTACCACCTATATGATCCCAATGATTATGAGAAATAAAAACATAATCTATATTTTTAAGATTTACCTCGCAAACTTCGCTATTCCACTCTAAAATACCGGGTTTTGAGCCAGTATCAAATAATATTTCATATCCTTTATATTTTATATATACACTAAAGCCAAAATCTTTATGCATATAAGGAAAGTTTGTTTCTTTATCACATAAAACTACTATTCTATCCATTTTATTCTCCTTTTTAAAACATAAATTACTAAAAGGATATTATCAAAATTATTTTCCAAAAATCAATTTAAATAAAAACCTTATAAGCGTCAAGTTTTGATATACTTTAAGCGGAAAATTCTTTTCAAGGAGGTATTTAAAATGGCACTTAAGGTAGCTATAAATGGATATGGAAGAATTGGTAGATGTTTTCATAGAGCTTTGCTTTTTGATACTATAAGAAAAACCTTAGAAAGAGCTCATAAACACAATCAACATCAAAGTTTATTTCCTTTAAGACCAATTTATGAAAAAGTTGCGAATTTTGAAGATAATATAGAAATTGTGGCTATAAATGATTTAACAGATCCAAAAACTTTAGCTCATCTTTTAAAATATGATAGTGTTCATGGTACTTTACCTTTTGATATAAAAGCAAAAGAAGATGCAATTATTATAAATGGAAAAGAAATAAAAGTTTTTTGTGAAAGAGATCCAGAAAAATTACCTTGGAAGGATTTAGACGTAGATATTGTTATAGAATCTACAGGAGTATTTAGAGAAAG
>JAMOTM010000080.1 GCA_027002265.1 Aquificota bacterium
AAGAAGATGCAATTATTATAAATGGAAAAGAAATAAAAGTTTTTTGTGAAAGAGATCCAGAAAAATTACCTTGGAAGGATTTAGACGTAGATATTGTTATAGAATCTACAGGAGTATTTAGAGAAAGGGAAAAAGCTGCAAAACATTTAAAGGCAGGTGCAAAAAAAGTAATTATTTCAGCTCCAGCGAAAAATCCTGATATTACAATCGTTATGGGTGTGAATGAAGAAAAATATAATCCAAATGAACATAATATTATTTCTAATGCTTCTTGTACTACAAACTGTCTTGCTCCAATTGCAAAAGTTCTTTTAGAAAAATTTGGAATTGTTAAAGGCTTTTTATCTACAGTTCATTCATATACAAACGATCAAAGGATATTAGACTTACCTCATAAAGATTTAAGAAGAGCAAGAGCTGCAGCTGAAAATATTATTCCTACTACAACGGGAGCTGCAAAAGCTGTAGGACTTGTAATACCAGAACTGGCGGGAAAATTTAATGGAATAGCTTTTAGAGTTCCAACTCCAAATGTATCTTTAATAGATTTTAACTGCATTTTAGAAAAGGAAGCTACAAAAGAAGAAATAAATGCAGTTTTAAAGGAAGCTGCAGAAGGCTCTTTAAAAGGAATATTAGAATATACCGAAAAGCCTTTAGTATCTCGTGATTTTAATGGAAATCCAAGTTCAGCTATTATAGATGCTCTTTCTACAGATTCTTTGGGAAACTTAGTAAAAATTGTAGCTTGGTATGATAATGAATGGGGATATTCTAATCGTCTTTTAGATCTTTGTAAGTATATTTCAATAAAGGGAATTTAAAGAAAATTTAAAGGAGTAAAAATGCCTATAAAAATAGGAGAAAAATTTTTAGACAAACCAATTATTCAAGGTGGAATGGGAGCAAAAGTTTCTTTACATAAATTAGCTTCAGCTGTGGCAAATGAAGGTGGAATTGGAACGATTTCTGCGGTTTTACTTCATGAAAAAAATAGAAATAAAGAGCTTACTTATACTTGTAAAGGGATAGAAGTAGAAAAACTTGGTCTTAAACCTTATCTTTATGCCCATGAACTTGCAAGAGAAATTAAAAAGGCAAAGGAAAAGGCGCCAAATGGAATAATAGCAGTAAACATAATGTTTGCTTTAACTCATTTTTATGAACTTTTAATGACAGCTATCGATGCGGGAGCTGATCTTATTATTCAAGGGGCTGGTTTTTCAAAGGATGTTTTTAAAATTTGCAAAAAGCTAGATCAACCTCTTGCAGTTATTGTTTCAAGTGTAAAGGCAGCTCGTCTTTCCGAGCGTCTTGGAGCAGATATAATTATTGTTGAAAGTGGGGATGCTGGAGGACACTTAGGAACTTTGGAACCTATTTGGAAAATAGCTCCGGATATTATAGAAGCTGTAAAAATTCCTGTAATTTTAGCAGGTGGAATTTTTGATTCAAAGGATGTAAAAAAAGCGTTATCTTTGGGTGCCAAAGGAGTCCAGCTTGGAACACGTTTTGTAGCTACTTATGAGTGTGATGCTCACGAGAACTTTAAAAAAATGTATTTAAAAGCAAAAAAAGAAGATGTTCTTATAATAAAATCTCCAGTTGGTATGCCGGCAAGAGCTTTAAAAAATCCTTTTGTAGAGCGTCTTTTAAAAGAAGAAAAAATTCCTCATAAGTGTCCTTTTAACTGTTTAAAAACTTGTCCTGGGGAAGATTCCATTTATTGCATTGCAGATGTCCTTTTAAAAAGTGTATCTGGAGATGTAGAAAACGGGCTTGTATTTTGCGGTTCTAATGTATACAAAGTAAATGAAATTGTATCGGTAAAAGATTTGATGAAAGAACTTACAAATGATTTATAATTATTCATTCAAAAATTGAGAAAGATAAAAAGGAGGAAAAAATGAAAAAAGGAATTCACCCAGAATATAAATTAACCCGTGTTGTTTGTGCATGTGGAAATACTTGGGTAACTAGAAGCACAAAATTTCCAGAAATAAGGGTAGAAGTTTGTAACAAATGTCATCCATTTTATAAAGGTGAAGTTACAAGAGCAAGAGTTACAACTAAAGGAAGACTTGAAAAGTTCTTGGCAAAATACGGAGACAAATACGCTCAAAATCAGAAATAATATCAGGGGGCGTTTTGCCCCTCTATTTTTATTCACCTTTAATATTATAAATAGGTTTTAGCCATTTTAAGATTTTTGCAGTTTTTGGTAAAAATTCTAAAATTTGATTTGGATCTTTATAGGCAAAAGGAGCTTCATCTAGAGTCTTTTTATTTACAGTAGAGGAATATACCCCAGCTTCTTTCATAACTTTCTTAAAG
>JAMOTM010000081.1 GCA_027002265.1 Aquificota bacterium
TAGATATTGTTCCTACTAAAACTACTAAATATAGTGATAAAGAAATCTTAATTCCTCCCTTATTTAATCTCCCATTTCTAAGACTTATATCTCTTTTTATATATGAAAATAAACTTTTTGATAAAAAATTTTTAGAAAAACATACAAATAATTTTAAAGATTATTTTGAAATCTTAAAAAGAGAAAAAGAAACTTTAATTAAATTTTTTAAAAAATATGAACCTTCTTTAATTTCTGAGGCAAGAGAGATTTCTAAACTGATATCTACAAAAAAAACTTGCTTTATATGGGGACTAGGTGTAACTGAGCATATTTTTGGAAGTGAAACGGTAATGGAAATAGCTTATCTTTCCCTTTTAACAAATAATATTTTAAGGAAATATACCGGAGTTATGCCCCTAAGAGGACAAAATAATGTTCAAGGCGCTTGTGATATGGGCGCTCTTCCCAATTATCTTCCAGGATATGCTCCTCTTTCAAAGGAAAAAGAAGGCTTAAAAACTCCAGAAATAATAAAAGCTATAAAAGAAAACAAAATAAAGTTTTTGTGGATCATGGGGGAAGATCTTCTTCATAGTCATGCAGACATAGATTATATAGACCAAGCTTTAGATAATTTGGAACTTCTTGTCGTAAACGATATTTTTCCAGTAAAAATAGTAAAAAAAGCTCATATTGTTTTTGGGATAAAAAGCACTTTAGAAAAAGATGGTATTTATATAAATGCAGAAAGACGTGTTCATCTTGGAAAAGCTTTTATAGAAAATAAAAATCTTTTGGATGACTGGGAAGTAGTAAAACTTGTTGAAAATTATTTAAAAGGAAGTTTTAAATACAAAACAAACAAAGAAATTTGGCATGAAGTAGAAAATAAGGTAGATATTTTTAAAGGAATAACCTATGAGTTTTTAGAAAAAAATATATTAAATTCCCCTCAGTGGCCTTTAAAAGAGCACATATTTGAAGATGGATTTTTTACAAAGGATAAAAAAGCAAACTTTATTCCATTTTCTATAAAGGAAGTCTTAAACTATATTGAAACTTCTTATAAAAATTTCAAAGAAGATGAATTTATTTTAACTACGGTTAGATTTTACGAACACTATAACATATGCTCTCAAACTGAAAGAATAGAAAATCTTAAAAGATATAATGAAAGAATAAATGAAATTTTGATTTCTAAAAAATATATGAAAAAATTAAAAAAAAGAGAAGTTTATTTAGAAAGAAATGGAAAAAAAGTAGGACCTTTTAAAATTAAATTTAAAGAACATTTCCCTGAAAATATAGTTGTTGCCTATATGCATCATAAGGAAATAAATAAACTTTTTAGCTTAGATAAAGGAGATAAATATACAAAAACTTATGAATTTAAATTTTTACCTATAAGGCTTATAGAAAAATGAATTTATAAACCCTCCATAATTTCCTTAGACTTTAAAAAGTCGTCTATCGGCCTTGGGGGAGAATATAAATACCCTTGTCCATATTTAACTCCAAGTTTTTTAATATAGTTTTCCAGTTCTTCATTTTCTATATACTCAGCAATTGTTTCAAGTTTAAATTTTTCAGCTAAAGTGCATATAGTCTCAATAACAGAAGTTAAAGGCTTACTATATATGCTGTCTTTAACAACTGAACCATCTATCTTTATATAAGAACATAAATCTTTTTCCACAAGTTTTGCGACAAGTCCTAAAGATGAGTAACCTATTCCAAAATCATCTATAGCAATTTTTACGTTTGGAAAATCATCTTTAATGGCTTCTAAGATTTTATAGCTGTTAAACATAACTTGTTCGGTTATTTCCAAGTGAAAACCAAATTTTGGATTTTTCTTTTTAAAAAATTCTAAAGTTTCCTTAAGTTCTCTACGGTAATTATAAGAAGCTAAAGATTTATAAGAAACGTTAATAAATATAGGCAAATTTAAGCCTAAAAGCTTATCGTACAAACTTCTTAATCTTTTTAAAACCAAAATATCTAAGTCAATAAAATTATTTTCTAAAAGTTCATTTATAAAATAACCTGCTGAGTAAACTTTATCATTAATAATTATTCTCATTAAAGCCTCTAAATGATGAATCTGACGAGTTTCTAAATCTACAATAGGCTGAAAATAAACTTCCACAGCTTGTTCTTCTATTGCTCTTTTTAAAATATTTATTTTTTCTTTTTTCTTCGTCAGCTTTTCTTCTATTTTAGCTATATCTATTAATGACGAAGCTTTTTTTTCCAAAGATAAAATAAATTCTTGTTTTAAATAAAGTAAAGATTCGATTATGCTAGAGATATCTTTGTAATTCTCCTGTTTTATTTTAGTTGTTAAAAGAAAGGTACTTGCTGTAAGTTTTTTATTTAATAAATCATTTTCAAAATTCAAAAGAAGTTTTATAGCTTGACGCTCCAAATTTAAAATATCTTTTTCATCATAGCCATTTAAATATAAAATTAAAAAATCTGAGTCTGAAATAGGGAAAACCTTTACTTTATTTTTACCCAAAAAATTGATTAAAGTTTTCTCCAATTTTTGACTTACAAGCAAAGCTACTTCTAAACCAAATTCCTTTGAAATATCCTCAAAATTTATAATGGAAGTAAAAGAAATGAAAATACTTTTATATTTCTCAAATTGATTAGAAATTTCCTTTAAAAACTTTTCTAAATTTTTTAATTTATTTTTCTCAAACTTGGAAATAAGTTTCTCTACATTTGTTAGAAGAGAAACTATAATATCATTTTTTTTATAAGTTTCAAAAATATATCTTTGAAAGTTTATTTCTTTTAAAAATATATCGCTTTCATTTTCGTTTAAACTGACTAATGGACATTCTTCATCTTTTTCTAAGAAGCAGGGTCTTTCTTTTTTAAATAAAACTTCATAACATTTTCCATTTATATTTTTAAGATTAAGCTCCCGTTTTAAGTTTTCATTATAGTCTACTATATTAAAATCTTTATCTATAACAATATATGGTTTTAAATTAATTAAATAAAATAA